>NZ_JADPJJ010000048.1:0-75410 GCF_023073375.1 Bradyrhizobium sp. 197
CGAGAACTTCTTCGGCAAGCTCAAGGAATTCAAGCGCATCGCAATGCGCGCCGACAAGACCGACCAGAGCTTCACTTCAATGATCTATCTGGCCGCGGCCGCGATAAACTCCAGATGAATCCCAACAGACCCTAGGCCGACGGTTCCAAAGTGCACACAAGGCGTTTTTCGGGCGTTGAAAAGTTGGCCTCTGGCTTGCGGAATCCGGAAGTCGGCGGGCCGCGTGGCGCGGCCGAACCGGAGGCATTCGACTTCATGAACTCTGTGCAGGAGTGCACACAACAGGCACGCGGATCGGCGTAGCGTCCTCGTTGCGGAGCGACGCACCCCGCGCGCTCCGCCCGACGGACCGCCGGGCTATACCTGTACGCCGCCGGAGCCGGCGGCCCCGAGGGCGGCGGCGAGGTTCGTCACCCGAAGCGGGCTTCGCAGTCGTGCGCGGACCGCACTTTGGCTGAATGCGCGCGATAGGCATCGATCGCCTTGTTGGCGAGCATCAACTGCCGGCGTTCGCCAGTCCTGAGCTGGGCTTCGATGGCGTCGAGAAGGACGTTCGCGGACTCGTCCGGAGGGCCGAGCTCTCCGCTCTGCTCCAGGAAGCTCCAGGCGATGAAGAATGCGCTTTCGACGGTGCAACGAATGGTCATGCGCTGCCAACGCAAGGCGGCCGCCGACGTTCCGCGCCCAAGGCGAGGTGCCGCGAACTAACGCGGGTGTCCGCGTTAGTTCAGCGAGGTGCTGATCGCGCTGGACTTCTTGTTCAGTGTCGAGCCGAGGTTGTTGACGACGGCGATGATCGCGAGCGCGATGCCGGCGGCGATCAGGCCGTACTCGATCGCGGTGGCGCCGGATTCGCCGGCGAGGAGGCGGCGAATGGTCTGCATGGTCTTGCGAGAATTGTCTTGCGAGAATTGTCTTGCGAGAATTGTCTTGCCAGAATTGCCTTGCCAGAATTCCAGGAAGGAGCTGGCGAGGACCATATCCGCGGGCGGTGGGTTCCCCAATTCGGAACCGCACCTTGCGTCAATCGCGGTCATCAAAGCGTGCGGCGGCACATCGATCCCGCCGCCACGACCGATCGATCCTTGCGTCGCTAATTCTTCAGCACGATGCGGCCGACGACCTTGCCGGCGCGCAATTCGTCGATCCATGTCTGGACGTCGCCCATCGGCTCCTCGCGCATCGGCGTCGGCTTGATCTTGCCGGCGCGGGCGAGCGCCATCAGCTCCCGGGCCTCGGTGAGCGTGCCGACCATGAATCCCTCGATGGTCATGCGCTTGTAGACCCACTGCACCATCGGCAGCGTGAACTGGCCGCCCATCAGGCCGGAGACCACGATCTTGCCGCCGCGCGCGGCGACGGCGACCGCGAAGGCCATCGACTTCTCGTTGCCGGCGAAATCGACGATCTCGTCGAAGCCGCCCTCGGTCTCCTTGAGGATGCGCTTGACCACGTCGGGCTCGGCCGGATCGTAAGCCACCGCCGCGCCGTTCTTCAACGCGGTCTCGCGCGCGGCGCTGCTGAGGTCGGCGACCGTGATCGGCTGCTTGAACATGGCCTCTGCAAAGGAAAGGCCCATCATGCCGACACCGCCGAGGCCGATCAGCAGGAGGTTGCGCTGGCGCGGACGGTCGACCAGGCGCTTGAGCGCACCGTAGGCGGTGACGCCTGAGCACATCAGGGTCGCAGCCTGGTTGACGGGCAGGGGGTCGTAGTCGAGCAGATATTTCGCGTCGGGCACCAGCACATGGGTGGCGAAGCCACCGTCGATGGAGACGCCGAGAAAGCGTTGCTTGGCGCAGAGGTTCTCGTCGCCATTGGCGCAGTCGCGGCACTGGCCGCAGCCGATCCACGGAAACACCGCCTTCTTGTGACCTAGGAGGCCGGTCGCTACCTCCGGACCAACTTCGTCGACCACGCCGGCGATCTCGTGGCCGAGCGTGAAGGGCAGCGTCATGCCGCGCGTGGTGTCGAGCTTCTTGCCGCCGCCGAGATCGGCATAACCGTCCTGGATGTGCAGATCGGAGTGGCAGAGGCCGCAGCGCTCGATGCGCACCAGCACCTCGCGCCCTGTCGGCTTTGGCGTGTCAACGATGGTCTCGCACAGCGGCGCATCGAACTTGACCAGGGACTGCCGACGCATCAACGCCATATTTCTTCCTCCGGAATTTCTGTCTTAGTTTTCGTTTCGTATATCCGCCAATTCACGCGCCATGGCAACAAAGCCGGAAATCGGAATGGTCTCCGCGCGCCGCGTCGCATCGACGCCGGCCGCTGCGGCGAGCCGCGCGGGATCGGCGCCGAGCGACTTCAGGCTCTGGCGCAGCATCTTGCGGCGCTGACCGAAGGCGGCGGCCGCGACCTGTTCGAGCAGCTTGCGGTCGCAGGTGAGAGGCTGTTCGCGCGGTGTCAGTCGCACGACCGAAGACGTGACCTTCGGCGGCGGCACGAAGGCGGACGGCGCGATGTCGAACAGGATCTTGGTCTCGCAGCGCCAGTTGGCGAGCACGCCGAGCCGGCCAAAGGCCTCCTCGTCCTCGCGCGCCACGATGCGTTCGCCGACCTCGCGTTGGAACATCAAGACCATCATGTCGTACCAGGGCGGCCAGGGCTCGGTGGTGAGCCAGCCGATCAGAAGGTGGGTCGCGATGTTGTAGGGCAGGTTGGCGACGATCTTTGCTCGTTCGCCTGATAGCAGCGGGCGCGGGTCGAAGGTCGTGGCGTCGCCATGCACGATCTCCAGACGGCCGGGATAGCGCGCGGAAATATCCTGCAAGGCAGGAATCGCACGCTCGTCATGCTCGATGGCGATGACGCGTCTAGCGCCGAGCGCGAGCAGCGCGCGCGTCAGTCCGCCCGGGCCGGGACCGATCTCGACGACGGTGGAGTCCTCAAGCGGAGCCGCCGCACGGGCGATGCGCGCGGTGAGATTGAGGTCGAGGAGGAAATTCTGGCCGAGCGATTTGCGCGCCGACAAATCGTGCTGGCGAATGACCTCGCGAAGCGGCGGAAGGTCGTCGATCGCGCTCATCGGATTTTCGCAGCCGCCATCCGGCTCGCAAGCCTCAACGCCGCGATCAGGCTTGCCGGATTGGCTTTGCCGGTGCCGGCGATGTCGAAGGCGGTGCCGTGGTCGGGCGAGGTGCGGATGAAGGGCAGGCCGAGCGTGACGTTGACCGCGTCGTCGAATGCCACCGTCTTGATCGGGATCAGCGCCTGGTCGTGGTACATGCAGACGGCGCAGTCATAGCTGTTTCGCGCGGCTTCGTGAAACATGGTGTCGGCAGGAAGCGGTCCCTTCGCCTCGATGCCCTCGCTGCGCAACGCCTTGAGCGCCGGCGCGATCACGGTCTGCTCCTCGTGGCCGAGCGAACCGTCCTCGCCCGCATGCGGATTGAGGCCGGAGATCGCGATGCGCGGATTCGAGATGCCGAAGCGGGATTTCAGTTCGGTTACGACGATGCGCACGGTCGAGACGATCAGCTCGCTGGTGAGCTGGGCCAGCGCGTCGCGCAAGGAGGCGTGGATGGTCACGGGCACCACGGCGAGCCGCGGCGACCACAGCATCATCACCGGCTGCGGCACGCGGCCGTCTTCCGCGGCGAGCTCGGCGAGGAATTCGGTGTGGCCGGGATGGCGGAAGCCGGCGCGGTAGAGCACGCTCTTGGCGATCGGGTTGGTGACGACGGCGCCGGCGCGACCCTCGCGGACGTCAGTGACCGCCTGGCGGATCGAGGCGAGCGCGGCCGGGGCGCTCGATGCGTCGGGCTTGCCGGGCTCGGCGCTCGCGGGCTCGCCGGTCGCAACCACGGGCAGGGCCTCGGCGAAGACGGATAAGGCCCCGCTGGCGCTCACCGAGGCGATCCTGACGTCGGCGCCGAGCGCCTTGGCGCGGCGGGCGATCAGCGCCTCGTCGCCAAGTAGGTAGAAGGCGGGCAGGTCCAGTTCGCGGCGCTTGAGCCAGGCTGCGATGGTGATGTCGGGGCCGATGCCGGCAGGCTCTCCCAGCGTCAGGGCGAGGGGCTTGGCTGGCTGCCTGGCCATCAGCGGTTGCGATATTCGATCATTGCCGCCCTGCGGAGGTCATCGAGATAGGTCTTCTGGGTCTTCTCGTACTTCTCCTGATACATCTTCTCGCGGACCTCGCGCTTCTTCGGCGTGTCGATCATGGTCGGCTTGCGCGAGCACAGCACCACCATCTCGATGCCCGCCTTGGTCGCCTCGGGCGCGGTCAGGTGACCGATCGGCGTGTCGTCGAGCACCTTGCGCAGCGCCTCGGGCAGCTCCGCCGTGGTCTTGGTGACGGTGTCGCGGATGGTGGCGTTCGGCGTGGAACGGAACAAGGAATTGGCTTCTTCGCAGCTTCCGACGCGCGAGCGATATTGCTCGGCTTCCTTGTGCCGCGTCTCCAGGAATGCCGGCGACGAGCCGCGCGGCACGATCAGCACGATCGGCTGCATCTTGTATTCGGTGCCCTCGATCTGAAGCTTGTCGCCGGTCTGGGCCTGCACGGCCTGCGCGACGTCCTTCTCGCCGACCATCAGCTTCTCCTTGAAGCGGCCGCGCACGAGGCTTGTCCAGACCATCTCGGCCTTCATGCGGGTCTTCAGGGTTTCGGGGCGGACGCCCTTGATTTCGAGCGATTTGGTGAGCTGGTCCGGCGAGATGCGCATGCGCTGCGCCATGCCCTCGTAGGACTGGTTGATGTCGGAGACGCCGGGATCGACGCCGTATTTCTTGCCTTCCTTCAGCTTCACCCGGTCGTCGATCAGCTCGTTGATGACGTCCTGACGGGCCGGCATCTTCTGCGTCGTCAGCTGGTCGAGCTTGGAGCGCTGCTCGATGTCGAAGTCGGTGATCGGATCGCCGTTGACCATCACGACGATGTTCTGCGCGCGCGAGGGCGTGCCGGCCAGGAGCAGGGCGGCGAGAACGAGGAGGAGGCGGAAGACAGGCAATGGCATCGTCATATTTGTCGCTCGCATGTCAGCCGCGGTGAACCTGCGATCGGGAACACGCGGACGTCACTTCAAACCGTTCACTGGAGGCCGCCGCCGGAACTGCTGGCCGTCGATGTATTCGCCAGCGTGCGCAGGCCGATCTGGAACATGATCGCGTGGTTCAGCACGGGCGGCGTCGAGCCCGCGGAATAGCTATACGCAGTTACGTAGTTCAAGCCGAGCACAAAACAATCGTCGACATAGCCGGCACCGAGCACATACTGGTTGATCTTGTTGGCCTCCAGGTCCCAGCGCGCCGAGCCCGTGACCACCCAATTGGCCGCGACCTTGATCGAGCCCGACGTCAGGATGCCCTCGCGGCGGGTCAGATAGCCGAGTTCCGGCTGCGCCGCGTAATTGCCGTACAGCATGCTGATCGACCAGCGATTGAAGTTGGCGCGGCCTTCCGCCTCGAAGCGCTGGACGTTCCAGGTCTGCTCGTCCATGCGGGAGCGGACGCTGAACGTATAGGTGCTGTTGGGCGAGTAGGCGGCGCTCGCCACATAATCGGAGCGCGGCCTTTGCAGGCCGGAATCCACGCCGGTATTGATGGAGTCCTGGACCGCGAAGGAGTTCATGCCGAACAGCTGGTAGGACTGGCCGAACAGCACCTTGACGGCGCCGCCCTTGTCGAACTGCGTGGTGGACTGCACGCCGACATTGGCGCGGCCGCCGCCCTCGACGCGGTCATAGCCGGAGAACTTGTCGACGCTGAACAGGTTCGAGGCGTCGAACACCATGCTCTGGGCGTCCTCGTTGGGGAGCTTGCCGGCATAGGTCTCGTTCGGCCGGATGATGACCTGCGCGATCGGTTCGATGGTGGTCGAGCCCCAGGGCTGAATGTTGATGAAGGGGTAGCGGTATTCGAGACCGACAGTCGGCATCAGGCGGAATGCCTGGGTGTCGCCGACCGGAAGATAGTTCGACACGCCCGGCTGGTTCGAGACCGAGGAGTTGATCGCGTCGGCGCGGAGAATGGCGAACGGAGTCCAGATTTCACCGAACGGATCGGTGTAGGACTTGCGCCACTGCGCTTCGGCCGTCAGGCGGGTGTAGGTGCCCGGGAAGCCGCGTAGCAGACACTGCGACGGCGTGCGCGCGAGCGGATCGGCCGACGTCGTCGTGCACAGGCTGTTGGTGTTGGCGAGCGTCGTGATCGGATCGAACACCGCGGTGTCACGCGACAGGTTCACGAAATTGGTCTTGTAGCTGAACTCGCCGCCGAACACCGGATAGTTCAGCACGTTAGAGTAATCGATCACGGGGTAGACGACCGGGACCTGGCTCTGGTTGCCCGAGTAACTCAGCCAGTACATCGTGCGCGCGTCGAAGAAGCTGCGATTGCCGACACCGGTCAGATAAAGCTGCGAGAGCGCATCCGTCGGCAGATACAGGAACGAGCCCAACGGATCGCGATATTGCGACAACCGGTAGTCCGAGAAGAAGTAATAGTCGGACATGAGGACGCCGTCCCAGCCCCAGACCCACTTGTCGTTCAGCGCGAACTGACCCTTGGTGTCGACGGCGCCGCGGAACTGCTTGTCGCCGGGCTGGCCGGCGAGCGCGCTCGGATCGAGCTGGTCGATGCCGTAGACGCGGATCTGATAGGCGCCGTCCATCAGGCGCTGGCGGAACTCGGCCTGGAATAGCACGCCCTGCTTGGACGTGATGCGCGGGTTGAAGGTCGCGTCCATGTCGGGCGCGATCGCCCAGTAGAACGGAACCTCGACGCCGTAGCCGAACGGCGTGTTCGACGTGAAGCCCGGCATCAGGAAGCCGGACTTGCGCTTCACGGTCGGGTCGGGCGTCGAGAAATAGGGCATATAGGCGATCGGCACGCCGAAGAATTCGAGCTGCGCCGTCTCGAAATACAGCATCTTCTCCTGCTGGTCGTGGATGATGCGCGCACCCTTGACCTGCCACAGCGGCGGCTTCTTCGGATCGTCCTTGCACGGCGCGCAGGCGGTGTAGACGCCGTTCTCGAACACCGTGTAGTTGCCGCTGGAGCGATCGGAGCGGCTCGCCGCCATGCGGGTCTGGTCGGCCGTGTCCACGCGCAGCGAATCGACGAAACCGTCACGGTAATCGTCGGAGAGATCCAGGATCTCGGCATAGGTGATCTTGCCGTCGGCATCCGTCATGCGGATGTTGCCTTCGGCATGGAGCCGCTTGGTCTTCTGGTCGTAGATGACCTTGTCCGCCTCGACGCTGGTGCCGTTATAGAACAGCTGGACGTTACCGACCGCGGAGACGCGCGAATTGTTGTAGTCGTAGTCGACCTCGGTCGCCTGAACCAGCATCTGGTTGTCGTTGGCGACCTTCGGCGGCTTCGGACGCGGCGGCAGCGGATTGTAGGTGAAGCCCTGGGCGGAGGCCGGCGCCACGACGGCAACGTCGATCAGGCCACCGAGCGATGCCACGGCGGCGAAAGCAAGCAGGAACCTGCGAATGGACAAGCCAAACCCGTTCGCGCGCACCAGTGTGCGCCGCGTCCAACGAGACACGGGTCCTTGGTGGACGGCCGTCACTATCCGTCCTCCTGATACAGCAAGGCCAAAAAGCCGGTGAGGCCGCCCACCACCACGGGCAACCACGCCGCAGCGATCGGATGCATCAACTCAGCCTTGCTCAAATCTTCAGTCACTTTCGACAAAACGTAGAGCAGAAAGCCTGCGCCCACGCCACTCAAAACCATCTTCTGTACGCCGCCCATCCGGAAGAAGCGCAACGACACGGAGGCCGCTAGCATCACCATTGCTGCAAGCAAAAACGGCTGCGCCAGAAGCTTCTGATACTGGAGTCGGTATCCGGCTGTCGCGAAGCCCGAGCTTTCGGAGGAGCGGATGTAGCTCGGTAGTTGCCAAAAGGACACAGTCTCGGGTGTGGAAAAACTGTTGCGGACCTGTGCCTCGGTCAGCGTCGTCGGAATCTCCAGGCTGGCCTGGTCGATCGGCGGCGAATCCAGCGAGAAGCGGCGGACGCCCTTGAACAGCCAACGGCCGGACTCGAGCGTCGCCTCGCGCGCCTCGACGCGTTCCTTGAAGTGCTGCTCCGTGTCGAACCGGAACAGCGTGAGCCCCGTGAGCCGGACTCCCTGCTGCTCGCTGCGCGCCGCGTTGATGATGGTCTGGCCGTCATTGGTGACCTGATTGAGCCAGAAACCGGAGGCGTCCTGAATGCCACCGCCGGGCGCAGAGCCGAACAGCTCGGCTTCCATGCGCTTGGAGAGTTCGCGCAGATTGGCCGACATCGGATTGTAGGCGACGGTGGCGATCACTCCGATCAGCAGCGCACTGCCGAGCGCCGGCGAGATGAATTGCCATGCGGAGACGCCGGCGGCGCGCGCGACCACGAGCTCGAGCCGGCGGGAGAGGGCGAGATAGCAGGTCATGGCGCCGATCAGCATGCAGAACGGCGTCAGCTTCTCCAACAGTTGCGGCACGCGGAACAGCGAGGTCTCGGCCACCATGACCGCGGAGGCGGATGCAAGGCCCGAGGTCTTGCGCACCATCTCGATGTAGTCGACCAGCACCAGCAGCAGGAAAATGCTGGCGAACACGCCGAGCGCTGCGACCACGAAACGGCCGGCGAAATAGCGCCCGAGTGTGTTGGTGAGCATGCTCATGCGGTCGCCGGCCGTCCGAACAGCCGCGCGATGCGCGCGTTCGACCTGTTGATGGCCTCCATGAGGCGCGGCGGCGGTTCGACCACGAGGCCGCCGATGATGATCGCCAGCCCGATGCCGATGGCACCAAAGACCATCGCATATTGGACCAGCACCGCGCCCGGCGATTTCACCGCCACCACCGAGCAGGCGAAGCCGGCCATACGCAGGCCGAACACGGCGAGGATCGAGGAGCCGATCGAGAAATTGCGGCTCTGGCGGGTGGTGCGTGGCGCCCCCAGGAACGCAAAGGTCAGCACGGCAAAGGCGAACGGATAGATCGGCGCCAACAGGCTGTCATGCAAGGCCGAGCGGAACTGGCCGGGAATCTGCTTGTAGACGGGGTCGTCTTCTGATGGCGAGAGCAGCTCCCAGAGATAACGCTCGCGGATGCCGAGGGCGACGTCGCGGCCCTGGCCCGAGAACTTCGACATGTCGAAGCCGTAGCGGCCGAACGCCACCAGCGCGGGATCGCGCTTGCCGGCCTCGAAGCGCTGGAGATTGCCGGTCTCCAGCACCAGGAACGATCCGGTGTCGTTCTTCACGACTTCGCCGTGCTCGGCGACGATCGAGACGCGCTCGTTCGGATCGCGGCGGTCGTCGATGAAGATGCCGGCGAGGATGCCGCCGGGCTGACGTTCGCGAATCCGGATCGTCAGGTTCTTGTCGAGCTGGGCGAAGCGGCCGGGCTGGAGGATGTTTGTGAGCACGTCGGCAGTGATCTCGGCGTCCCACTGCTTGATCCGCCGCATGCCGTCGGGGGCGAGATAGGCCGCGATGAAGGCGACCAGCAGCGCCACCACGCAGGTGGCGTAAAAGAACGGATAGAACAGCCGAAACGGCGAGAAGCCGGCGGCATTCATCACGATGATCTCGGAATCGGTCGCGAGCTTGTTCAGCGTATGCGAGATCGCGATCATCAGCGCGATCGGCGAGATGATCAGGACCAGCGCGGGCACGACGAGGCTGGTGATGCCGAGGAAGGTCAGGATGGTCTGACCCTGGCTCGTCATCAGGTCGATGCCGCGCAACGCCTGCGTAATCCAGATCACGCCCGTAAGGCTGACCAAGACCAGCGCAAACGACGCGAGCGTCGTGCGGAAGATATACCTGTCGATTGACCCCATGCGCTACCGCACGAATCCCACCATGTCCCCAACGTCGGCCGTAATTTCGGCTGTCCAACCAATCCCCGCGACGGGATCCCCAAGGTCGGCCAACCGTCTCTTCCGGCAGCTTACTCTCTCACTACCATCCCTTTGATCCGTCAACAAAATGGCCGCCCCGTGGCACCCTCAACATATGGTTAACATTTCCGTCGTTGTGGCCTCGCCGCCACGGGGGTGCTTGGCATCTGCCGGGCCCCTAGCCCATAGTACGGCAGACTCAGTGAATCGCCGTTCAGCTCCGGCCCGTGGCCGGGACCGCCGATCGGCAAAAAGCCCCATGTTTTGGAGGAGTTACCTATGTCCGATGCCATCAAGGTCGGCATTGTCCCGTTGTCTACCGCCGTCCGTGGCATTGTGGTCGTGTTCTGCGACGACGGTCTGAAGCTCGGCCCGGCGACCGTCAAGGCGCTCGGCGGGGCAATCGAACTCGTGAAGCGGGCCGCCTCCGCCGCCGCCTTCAAAGGCAAAAGCGGCGCCGCGCTGGACATCCTGGCGCCGGAGGGGGTGAAGGCCACCCGCCTGATCGTGATCGGTGCCGGCAAGGCGGCCGGCCTGAAGGCGAACGACTTCCTCAAATTCGGCGGCGTGGCGGCGAGCAAGCTTCCCGCCGGAGCCGCGGCCATGACCATCATGGCGGAACTGCCCAATGGCGCCATGACGAGCGAGCAGGCAGTTGCGATCGCCTCGGGCCTGCGGCTGCGCAGCTACAAGTTCGACCGCTACAAGACCAAGAAGAAGGACGGTGAGGAGGACGGCTCCAGCGCCGACATCTCGCTTGCCGTTGGCGATGCCGCCGCCGCGAAGAAGGCGTTTGCATCGGCCGGTGCGATCGTGGACGGCGTGATCATTGCGCGCGACCTTGTCAACGAGCCGCCGAACGTTCTTTTTCCTGAGGAGTTCGCGCGCCGCGCAGGCTTGCTCCGCAAGCTCGGCGTCAAGATCGAGGTGCTCGACGTCAAGGCGATGGACAAGCTCGGTATGGGCGCGCTGCTCGGCGTCGGCCAGGGCTCGTCGCGGCCGAGCCGGACCGTGATCATGCGCTGGGACGGCGGCAAGAAGGGTGAGGCACCGGTTGCCTTCGTCGGCAAGGGTGTCTGCTTTGACACCGGCGGCATTTCGATCAAGCCGGCCGGCAGTATGGAGGACATGAAGGGCGACATGGGAGGCGCGGCCTGCGTCGTCGGCCTGATGCATGCGCTCGCGGCACGCAAGGCCAAGGTCAACGTCGTCGGTGCCATCGGCCTCGTCGAGAACATGCCCGACGGCAATGCGCAGCGCCCGGGCGACATCGTCACCTCGATGTCGGGCCAGACCATCGAGATCATCAACACCGACGCGGAAGGCCGCCTGGTGCTTGCCGATGTGCTCTGGTACGTCGCCAAGAAAACCAAGCCGAAATTCATGGTGGATCTGGCGACGCTGACCGGTGCGATCGTGGTCGCGCTCGGCACCGACCATGCCGGCATGTTCTCCAACAATGACGAGCTTGCCGAGCGGCTGCTGGCGGCCGGCATCGAGAGCGGCGAAAAGGTCTGGCGCCTGCCGCTCGGCCCCGAATACGACAAGCTGATTGATTCCCAGTTCGCCGACATGAAGAACACCGGCGGCCGCCACGGCGGCTCGATCACCGCGGCGCAGTTCCTCCAGCGTTTTGTCGACGGCACGCCCTGGGCGCATCTCGACATCGCCGGCACCGCCATGGGCGCACCGAAAACCGACATCAACCAGAGCTGGGGAAGCGGCTATGGCGTCCGTCTGCTCGACCGTCTGGTCGCCGACCATTACGAGCGCAAATGACCCAAGATGACTGAAGTGCTGTTCTATCATCTGCAAAACATGACGGTGGAGAACGTGTTGCCGCCGCTTCTCGAGAAATCGCTCGAGCGGGGCTGGCGCGTCGTGGTGCAGTCGAATTCGCCGGAGCGCGCGGATGCGCTCGACGCGCACTTGTGGACCTACCGCGACGATTCCTTCTTGCCGCACGCGACATGGCGGGTGGGCGACGCCGCCGATCAGCCGATCGTGCTGGCGATCGAGGAGGACAATCCGAACGGCGCCAATGTCCGCTTCCTCGTCGACAACGCCGCGCTGCCGCAGGACGCCCAGGGCTATGAGCGCATGGTGCTGCTGTTCAACGGCGACGATCCGGACGCGCTTGCATTTGCCCGTAGCGCCTGGACGGATTGCAAGGCGCGGGGATTTGATGTCACCTATTGGCAGGCCGACGAACGGGGCCGGTGGCAGAAGCGGAATTAGCGGTCGCGCGCAAATTAATGATAATTTGCACTTTTCGGACGATGATGGCTTTGGTCACCTTCGTGCCGCAAAGTGATGTTGGGACAAACGCTTAGGGTCGATCCTTCACACGGGGAATTTAGTTTATCGTGCGACATCAAAAGCTTCCCGGCTCGCTCATAGTTGCGTTGGCTGCCGTAGCCCCGCTGGTCGCGGGCTGCTCTGGGACCGATGTGTTCTCCAGGGACGCCCAGTGGTTCAACACGCCCAGCCGCATGTTCATCCGGAACATCTCGATTGAGTCGCCGCCGCTGACCCCCGACAGGGCGGTTGGGGCCGAGGATCTGGTCAGTGCAGACGGAGGCTGTGCCGGCATGGCGCCGCAGCCCGGGCCGGCTGATGCCAATGCGTCCACGACGGCGCCGGCGCCCATGGGGGGCACCGTTGCGCTCGGCCACACCGAATGCGACGTGGTGCGCGGCATCGGCGCGCCCTCGAACGTCAACCTCTCCGCTGATGCCGCCGGCAGGCGCGTCGCGGTCGTGACGTGGACGACCGGTCCGCGCGCGGGCATCTACACCTTCACGGCCGGCCGCCTGTCCTCGATCGAGGGCACGCCGGAGGCACCGGTTGTGCCGAAGGCTGCCAAGCCGAAGCCGAAGAAGAAATCGGCGGCGTAACACGGGTCGGCCTTCTGCCCTGAAGCTGGTTGCGGCTGTCGATGCGATCGGCCGCCCATGCTCGTCCCCATCGTCAAGCAGCTTTGCATCCCTTGATTGCGGTGGCCGAGGCGTGAACGGTGATCTCTCCGTTCGCGCTCGCCGGCAATCTTGCCTGTAGCCGGCGTTTGAGTTCCGCGCTCCCTGTCTCCGACAGCCTTCCCAATACGCCGGCCGGGCTGCTGACGACCATCGAGAGCCAGTAGTCATCGAAATTCGCAAACGTTCGCTCGACGACCAGTTCGCGAGTTTCGACATCGGCGGATGCCGAGCTTCGCCCAAAGCGCCCTCAGTGCCTCGTATCGCGATACATCTGCACTCGGTGGGCGCTGTGCAGGTTTGCCGAGAGCGTCCATCTCCTCCCACAAGGGCTGCGTGGGCGAGCCACTCGGCAAGATGTCCCAGGTGTAGGATGCGACCATGCCGCCAGGCTTGGTGACGCGGACCATTTCCGAGGCACCTTTGTGCGCGTCCGGGACGAAGAACAGCACCAGCGCCATCACCGCGACGTCGAAGCGGTTGACGTCGTAGGGAAGTGCCATCGCATCGCCAATCGAAAACTCGACCTGCTTTGCTGATAATTTCCGGCGTGCAGTCGCAATCTGTCCGTCGGACGGATCGATCGCGCAAACGGACGAAGGGGCGGACTTCGCAACAAGGAGCTCAGTGAACGCGCCCTTGCCGCAACCGACATCCACCCAAGTCAAACTGCGCGCTTGTCTCGAGCCGCGGTTCTTCCGCGCGCGTTTGAAAATCACGGGGTCGTTACGCGTGATCCGTGATCAGGCCATTCGTGATGAGAGAGCCTTCGCATCCGCTGTCGAAAACTCCCCCGAAGCAAATCTGGACGAAATCTCCAGAATAATCACGCGCGTCTCAAGCAACGGTTCAAGAATGTCATGTTCGCGGCTGTTACGTGGAGGGGTGGGGCTAGATCGACCGAAGGATCATTTTGAATGTCTACTACCTCTGTTTTTTCCCCGGTTACGGGCCAACTCACCATTTTCGGCGATAGCGCCAATAACGGCGTCGTGATCAGCCGCAATAACGCAGGCCGCATTCTCATCAATAACGGGTCTGTGACGCCAATCGGTGGCGCCCCCACCGTCGCCAACACCAGTGAGATCGACATCTTCGGTCAAGGCGGCGACGACACGATCACCGTTAACGAATGCCATGGCCCGATGCCCGCGGTGCACATTTTCGGCGGTGACGGCAATGACAGGATCACGGGCGGCTCGGGGGCCGACCTTCTGTTTGGTCAGGCCGGCAACGATGTGATCAACGGCGGCGGCGGCAACGATCTGCTGTTCGGCGGCGCGGGTAACGACACGCTGGACGGCGGCAGCGGCGACAACCAGTTGTTTGGCGAGACCGGCGACGATCTCATGATCTGGAATCCAGGTGGCGGCACCAACCTGTTCGAGGGCGGTGAGGGCAATGATACGGCTAAGGTCAACGGAAGCAACGGCGACGAGACGTTCACGATCACGGCGAACGGCACGCGGGTGCGGTTCGACGGGACGGGCGCGGCGCCATTTTCGCTCGACATCGGCACGACGGAGAATCTCGTCCTGCACGCCGGCGGCGGCGACGATGTCATCACCGCGGGCAACGGGCTCGGCAGCCTGATTTCGCTGACGCTCGATGGCGGCGCCGGCAACGACAGGATTGCCGGCGGCGACGGCAACGATCTCCTGATCGGCGGTAGCGGCGACGACATCGTCAATGGCGGACGCGGCAACGACGTTGCCGAGCTTGGATCGGGCGACGATACCTTCATCTGGAATCCCGGCGACGGCAGCGACGCGGTCGAGGGCGGATCGGGCAACGACAAGCTGTTGTTCAACGGTGCCAATATCAACGAGACCATCAACATATCGGCCAATGGCGGCCGGGTGCGCTTCACCCGCGACGTTGCCAACATCACGATGGACCTCAACAGCGTCGAGCAGATCGAATTCGATGCGCGCGGCGGCGCTGACAACATCCTTGTCGGCGATCTCACCGGCACCGGCGTCAAGCAGGTGCTGGTCGATCTCGGAGCCACGCCCGGAGGGACGCAAGGCGACGGTGTGGCTGATACGGTGACCGTCAGCGGCACCGGCGGCAATCAGCACATCGAAGTCATAGCCACGGGCACAACGGTAACCGTCACGGGGATGCCGGAGGTGGTGACGATCGCAAATGCAGAGGCTGCCAACGACCGGCTGGTGATCCAGGCGCTCGGCGGCAACGATGTCATTGATGCATCCCTGCTCGCCGCGGCGATCGGGCTGACCATCGACGGCGGCGCGGGCAACGACACCATCACCGGCAGTCAGGGGGCCGACACCCTGATCGGGGACGATGGCAACGACAACGTCACCGGCGGCCGCGGCAACGACGTGGCTCTCCTCGGCGCGGGCGACGACATCTTCACGTGGAATCCCGGCGACGGCAGCGACACCGTCTTCGGTGACGCGGGAACGGACACGCTGGTGTTCAACGGCTCGAATGTCGCCGAGAACATGTCGATCTCGGCAAACGGCGGCCATGCGCTGCTCACCCGCGACGTCGCCGCCATCGTCATGGATCTCGACGGCATCGAGCGCGTGCAGATCGCGGCGGCCGGCGGCGCCGACAACATCACCGTCAACGATCTGACCGGGACAGGAATCGCCCAGGTTGCCGTCGACCTCAGTGCCGGCCCCGGCAGCCAGGGTGGGGACGGTGCGGCGGACCGCGTGACCGTGAACGGCAGCGCCGGTGATGATCATATCACGGTTGCCACCAGCGGCGGATCGATCGTGGTCAACGGCCTCGCGGCGCAGGTGACGATCGCCCACGCGGATTCCGGTGACGTGTTCAGTGTCAATGGCGGAGGCGGCAACGACGTCATCAATGCCTCCGCGATCAAGGCGGGACAGCTGTTCAGCCTCAACATCAGCGGCGGCGATGGCAACGACACCATCACCGGCAGCGCCGGCAATGATATCGTCAATGGCGGACGCGGCAACGACGTGGCCAGTCTTGGCGCGGGTGACGACACCTTCGTCTGGAATCCCGGCGACGGCAGCGACACCGTCGAAGGCGGCAACGGCACCGACACGCTGGCGTTCAACGGCGCCAACATCAACGAGAACATCAACATCTCGGCCAACGGCGGCCGGGTGCTGTTCACGCGCGACGTTGCCGCCATCGCGATGGACCTGAACGGCGTCGAACATGTCGACTTCAAAGCCCTCGGCGGTGCCGACAACATCACCGTCAATGACCTCCCGGGACCGGCGTGAACGAGGTCAATCTCGACCTCGGCGCCAATGACGGCGCCGCCGATACGGTGACCATCAACGCGACCGGCGGCAACGATGTCATCACGGTGACCGAGCACGACGGCATCATCACGGTCTCGGGGCTTGGCCAGGACATCAACATCACCGATGCCGGCGCCGGCGACAGGATCGTCATCAACGGCCTCGATGGGGACGACGTCATCACGGCCTCCGGTTTGCACGGCGGCATCCAGCTCGTTGCCAACGGCGGCAATGGCGACGACATCCTGATCGGCAGCCCCGGCAACGACACGCTTGCGGGCGGCGCGGGTGACGACGTGCTGATCGGTGGCGGGGGCTTCGACGTTCTCGATGGCGGCAGCGGAAACAACGTCGTCATTCAGGGCGGGGCGGCGATGGCGGCCGCGATGCTGCTCAACCAGGCCATGGCGGCCAGCTTCGTCCCGGCAGGTGACGGCCACGGCGAGATGCCGTTGCCCGATCCGCACGCTGGCCAAAGCCAGACGCTCGCTCCGCCGCAGCACGCCTGACGTTAGCCGCCGCGGCCTGGAGAACGCTCATGACGACGAACGCTGGCGTGGCCGATACGGGGCTCGACGCGCTGCTGACGCTTCTGCATTTGAAGGGCGTTGCGGCCGATCGCGACCAGCTCAGGCACCGGGCCGGAGCGGCAGTCTTCGGCGCAGCGGACATCGTCCGCTGCGCCAGGTCTCTCGGACTGAAAGCACGAACCTATCGAACGCAGTGGAGCCGTTTGCCGGACAGCCCGCTGCCTGCGATTGCGATGCTGCGTGATGGCAGCTTCATGGTCATCGCCAAAGCTTCCCCCGACCAGGTGCTGGTGCAGTCGCCGGGGGTGCAGCGGCCTGTGTTGATGGAGCGCGACGAACTGTGCGCGAACTGGGACGGCGGGTTGATCCTGATGGCGCGGCGCGCCGGGCTATCCGACCTCGGCCGCCACTTCGACATCACCTGGTTCATCGGCGCGATCGGCAAATACCGGCGACTGCTCGGCGAGGTGGTGGCTGCCTCGTTCTTCCTCCAGCTCTTTGCATTGGTCTCACCGCTGTTCTTCCAGGTCGTGATCGACAAGGTACTGGTTCACCGTTCGCTGTCCACGCTCGACGTTCTCGTCATTGGCCTCGTGGTCGTCTCCCTGTTCGACACCGTGCTCGGAATCCTGCGCAACTATCTGTTCTCGCATACGACCAACCGCATCGACGTCGAGCTCGGCGCGCGCCTGTTCCACCATCTGCTGGCGCTGCCGATGGCCTGGTTTCAGGCCCGGCGCGTCGGCGATTCCGTGGCCCGTGTCCGCGAGCTCGAGAACATCCGCAATTTCATCACCAGCTCCTCGCTGACGCTTCTCATCGACCTGTTCTTCACCTCGGTGTTCCTGGCGGTGATGTTCGCCTATTCGCCGTTGATGAGCTGCATCGTGCTGGCATCGTTCCCGTTCTACATCGCGATTTCGGCGGTGGCGACGCCGCTGTTCCGCCGCAGGCTGGACGAGAAATTCCGCCGCGGCGCCGAGAACCAGGCGTTCCTGGTCGAGAGCGTCAGCGGCATCGAAACGCTGAAGGCAATGGCGGTCGAACCGCAGATGCAGCGCCGCTGGGAAGAGCAGCTCGCCGGCTATGTCTCCGCGAGTTTTGGCGTCACCAGCCTCGGCAACACGGCGAGCCAGCTGGTGCAATTCGTCAGCAAAATCGTCACTGCCGCCATCCTCTATGTCGGCGCGCGACTCGTGATCGGGGACGCATTGACGGTCGGCGAGCTCGTGGCCTTCAACATTTTCGCAGGGAGAGTTTCGGCCCCGGTGCTGCGGCTGGCCCAGGTCTGGCAGGATTTTCATCAGGCGCGGCTGTCGATCGCGCGGCTCGGCGATATTCTCAACAGCGCGGCGGAGCCGGCTCACTCCGCGGCACGCGCGGGGCTGCCGCCGCTCCGGGGCAATATCAGGTTCGAGCACGTGGGCTTTCGGTACAGGCTCGACGCGCCGGAAATCCTGCACGACGTCTCGTTCGATATTCCGGCAGGCCAAACCGTCGGCATCGTGGGATCATCGGGCTCAGGCAAGAGCACGTTTGCAAAACTGGTGCAGCGGCTCTATGTGCCGCAAGGCGGCCGCGTGCTGATCGACGGCATGGATCTGGTGATGACCGACCCGGCCTGGCTGCGGCGGCAGATCGGCGTGGTGCTCCAGGACAACATGCTGTTCAACCGCTCGGTGCGCGACAATATCGCGCTGGCCGATCCGACTCTGCCGATGATGCGCATCATGGACGCTGCAAAGCTTGCGGGCGCGCATGATTTCATTCTGGAGCTTCCTGAGGGCTACGACACGGTGGTCGGCGAGCGCGGCTCGACGCTCTCCGGCGGACAGCGCCAGCGCATCGCGATCGCCCGCGCGCTGGTGACCAATCCGCGTATCCTGATCTTCGACGAGGCGACCAGCGCGCTCGACTATGAGAGCGAGCGGATCATCCACGACAACATGAAGGAGATCGCCAGCGGCCGCACGGTCCTGATCATCGCCCACCGCCTGTCCACCGTCCGCGGCGCCGACCGCATCTTCACGCTGGAGCGAGGCCGGCTGGTCGAGGACGGCACGCATGACGGCTTGATCAAGACCGGCGGCCGTTACGCGGCGCTGCATCGTCTTCAGGGAGGGATCTATGAGGTCGGCTAGCGCGGTGCCGGCTGCTCGGCCGCAGCAGACGGTGGTTCCTTTCCGGAAAGCGAAAGAACGACGCGCCGAGGAAATCGCCTTCCTGCCGGCGGCGTTGGAGATCACCGAAACACCGCCGTCGCCAACCGGCCGCGCCATCGGCATGGCCCTGATGCTGCTTGTCTGTGCGGCGCTCGCATGGTCGGCATGGGGCACGATCGACATTGTCGCTTCCGCAACCGGGAAGGTCGTTTCGAGCGGGCGAAGCAAGGTGGTGCAACCGTTCGAGACCGGCGTGGTACGGGCCATCCACGTGCAGGATGGGCAGGCGGTCAAATTAGGCGATTTGCTGATAGAGCTTGATCCGACCGTCAACGCCGCGGAGCGCGATCGTCTTCATGACGATCTCATGGCTGAACGGCTCAATATCGCGCGCCTTCGCGCCGCGCTGACAGCTGGCGAGGAGGCTTCTGCCGATCTGACCCCGCCCGCGGACGCCGATCCGATGCTGATCGCGACGCAGCGGCAGCTTCTCGCCAATCAGGTCAGCGAGAACAGGGCCAAGCTCGCGGCGCTTGCGCGCCAGGAGGCGCAGAAGGACGCCGAGCATCAGACGATCGCGGCCACGATTCATAAGCTCGACTCGCTGCTCCCCGTCACGCAGCAACGTGTCGAGATCCGCAAGACGCTGACGGAGAAGGAGATCGGCTCGAAGCTGACCTACTACGAGACCCTTCAGCTCCAGATCGAGCAGCAGGAGGAGCTTCGCGTCCAAAGCAGCCGCTTGAAGGAGGCCGCGTCCGCCGTTGCCGCGATCCGGGAGACCCGTAACCAGGCCGTAGCCGAGTACAGGAAGAACCTGTCCGACGAACTCGCCAAGAGCGAGCAGAAAGCCAACGGCGTCGCGCGCGATCTGATCAAGGCGCAGCAGAGGACGAGGCTTCAGCAACTGACGTCGCCGGTCGACGGCGTCGTGCAGCAGCTTGCGATCCACACCGTCGGCGGCGTGGTCACGCCCGCGCAATCGCTGCTGGTGATCGTGCCATCAGATACGCGGCTCGAGGTCGAGGCGATGATCTCCAACCGCGATATCGGCTTTGTCGAGGCCGGGCAGGGCGCCGCCGTCAAGATCGACACCTTCAACTTCACCCGCTACGGCTTGTTGGAAGGCCGAGTGCTGAGCGTCTCGCATGATGCCATCATTCACGACCGTCCACCGGAGCGCGGAAGCGACCGCCCGCTCGGGACGCCGCGCGATAGCAGTGAGCCCAACGGGCAGGAGCTGAGCTACAGCGCACGCATCTTGCTGGATCGCACGCAGATGCAGGTGGACGACCGCCTCGTCAGCCTGGCGCCGGGCATGGCGGTGACGGTGGAGATCAGAACCGGCTCGCGCACCATCCTGAGCTATTTGTTGTCGCCGCTGCAGCGCTACCGGCACGACATCATGCGGGAGCGGTAGTTCCGACCCCGCTGCCGACGACCGCTGGGCGCCCACGATCACGGCAGCCGGCCAGTTTGCCGACTGAGCCATTTCCTGCAAGCGCGGGTAGGCGAAGACGTTACCCCGCGGCCTCGTCAAACTGCGTGCTCGCCTCCAACCACTGCTCCTCGGCGCGCGCCAGCGCGTCGGCGGCGTTGGCGCGTGCCTTTGACAGTTGCGCGGCCTGCTTGGGATCGCGGGTGAAGATGTCGGGGAGGGCGAGCGCCGTGTCGATCTTGGTGATGATCTCGCTGACGCGGGCGATCTCGGACTCGGCTTCCGCGATGCGCTTCTTCAGCGGGCCGCGGTTGTCCGACCTCGGACGCTGCGGCTTCTCGCTTGCCGCGCTGCGCTCGCGCGGGGCGGGCTCGCCGTTGCGCGCGGACAGCACCAGGCGGCGATATTCGTCGAGGTCGCCGTCGTAATTGGTCACGGTGCGGTCGGCGACGATCCAGAGCCGGTCGGCGCAGGCCTCGATTAGATAGCGATCGTGCGAGACCATGATAACGGCGCCGGGGAATTCGTTGATGGCTTCGGCGAGCGCGGCGCGGCTGTCGATGTCGAGATGGTTGGTCGGCTCATCCAGGATGATCATGTTGGGGCCGAAGAAGGTCGCGAGTCCCAGCAGAAGCCGCGCCTTCTCGCCGCCCGACAGTTTTCCAACCTTGGTGTCGGCCGCCTTGCCGGAAAAACCGATCGCGCCGGCGCGGGCGCGCACCTTGGCCTCGGGCGCTTCGCCGCCCATCAGCTTGCGGACGTGGTCGTAGGCGGACCCGTCCTCGTTCAATTCGTCGAGCTGGTGCTGCGCGAAATAGGCGATCGACAGCTTGTCCGCGCGCGTCACCTTGCCCGAGAATGGCGCGAGGCGGCCGGCGAGCAGTTTGACCAGTGTCGATTTGCCGTTGCCGTTGGAGCCGAGCAGCGCAATGCGGTCGTCATTGTCGATCCGCAAGGTGACGCGGCCCAGCACCGGCGTTGCCGGATCGTAGCCGACCGCGGCGTTGTCGACGGCGATGATCGGCGGCGACAGGATTTTCTCGGGCGCCGGAAAGCTGATCTCGCGCACATCCTGGGTGACCAGCGCCGTGATCGGCTTCAGCCGCTCCAGCATTTTGACGCGTGATTGGGCCTGCCGGGCTTTCGAGGCCTTGGCCTTGAAGCGATCGACGAAGGCTTGCAGGCGCGCGCGTTCGGCTTCCTGGCGCTTGACCTGCTTGGCATCGAGCATCTCGCGCATGGCGCGCTGCTCCTCGAAGGAGGAGTAGGTGCCTTTGTAAAGCGTGAGCTTGCTGCGCTCCAGATGCAGGATCTGGTCGACCGAGCTTTCGAGGAGATCGCGGTCATGGCTGATCACGATCACTGTGCGCGGATAATGCGCGAGGTGATCCTCCAGCCACAGCGTGCCTTCGAGGTCGAGATAGTTGGTGGGCTCGTCGAGCAGCAACAGGTCGGGAGCCGCGAACAGCGTTGCGGCGAGCGCAACGCGCATGCGCCAGCCGCCGGAGAATTCGGCGCACGGGCGGAGCTGGTCGGTGGCCGAGAAGCCCAGGCCGGAGAGGATCGCGGACGCGCGCGACGGGGCGGAATGCGCGTCGATGTCGACCAACCGGGTCTGGATCTCGGCGATCCGGTGCGGATCGGTCGCACTCTCGGCCTCGGTAAGCAAAGCGTCGCGTTCGAGGTCGGCCTTGAGCACCACGGAGATCAGGCTTTCGGGGCCGTTCGGGGCTTCCTGCGCGAGGCTGCCGACGCGCCAGCGGGGCGGCAATGTGACCGTGCCGTGCTCGGCCGCGAGCTCGCCGCGGATCACCTTGAACAGGGTCGATTTGCCGGTGCCGTTGCGACCGACCATGCCGACGCGGGATCCGGGCGTGATCTGCACGGAACTCTGGTCAATCAGAAGGCGTCCGGCGAGGCGGATGGAGAGGTCGGTGATAGCAAGCATGCGGCCTTGTCACCGCAGCCGGGATCAAACGCAACCCGTTTTTCCGTGAGGTTGAAGTCAGTGCGAATCGCGCTCGCGCTGCTTCAGCTCGTTGAGGAGCTGCTCGAGGTGCGTCGGGAGCCTAGCTTCGGGGCGCAGGCTCTGCCGGAGCCGTTCGCCCACGGCATCGGAGATCGAGCGGCTGGTGCGCCGATCGATTTGTTCGCCGTCATTGGCAGAAAGGCCGGACATCGCAGGGTTCCGTGTTTTCAAAGAAGCGACACAGTATCAAGTCCTTGGCCCCCAAATGGTTTCGCCACTCGCGGAGATTGCCCGTCATTCTAGCAAAAATTGTATGAGAGCGCGCGATACCCCAACCCGAATACAAAGCCCCGGCGCAGGGGAACGCCGGGGCTTCGCTTGAAAGGTACCTGGGGGCTTAGGTACCCTTTTGGGAAGGTGCTGTCGGGCTCAGTAGCAGCGATTGGTCAGGCGCCAGCGGGGGCCCCAGGGAGTCGGGACCAGCCGCCGCACATAGCAGCCGCCGCCATAACCGTAGGAGACGGGGCCGCCGGCATAGAAGCGCGGTCCACCCCAGCCGTGATGCCAGCCACCACCGCCGCCGTGGCCCCAGCCGCCATGCCAGTGAGCGGACGCGGAGGTCGGCGCCAGCGCGGCACCCAGCGCGACCGCGGCAACAGCGGCAAGCGAAAGTTTCCTCAACATGGTGATCTCCTCAAAATTGCCGGCGCGGGGCTATCGCGTCGATGGAAAGGCCGCCGAAACGGTCTGCCTGATCATCAGGTTTCGGTTTCGATAGACCTGACGTTACGCCGGCGAAGCTGAACCGAATCCTGACGGGGGCTTCAGATTGGGTTCATCTGGGTGAAATTGTTGTAAGCCATGCTGGAATCGGCCGTTCGCTCCTGCGGCGAAGCGCCTGTGAGACATTCGGGCGGTCGCTTGCCGTCCGGCGAAGGCGCCGATATAAGCCCGGCAACTCCGAACCACCGCATTCTTCCCCAAGGACAAGATTATGGCCATCGAACGCACTTTCTCGATCATCAAGCCCGACGCCACCGCGCGTAACCTGACCGGTGCGGTTAACGCCGTGATCGAGAAGGCGGGCCTGCGCATCGTCGCGCAGAAGCGCATCCGCATGACCAAGGAGCAGGCCGAGACCTTCTATGCGGTCCACAAGGCGCGGCCGTTCTTCGGTGAGCTCGTGGAATTCATGACCTCGGGGCCCGTGGTGGTCCAGGTGCTGGAAGGCGAGGGCGCCGTCGCCAAGTACCGCGATGCGATGGGTGCCACCGATCCGTCCAAGGCGGCTGACGGCACCATCCGCAAGCTCTACGCAAAGTCGATCGGCGAAAACTCTGCGCACGGTTCGGATGCGCCGGAGACCGCCGCGATCGAAATCGCGCAGTTCTTCTCGGGCAACGAGATCGTCGGCTGATCGCTCAGCCGATAAGTTAAAGAGACACGGCGAAAGGACGTAGTGTGAACTGGCTCTGGCAGATCTTCGATCCCGCTACGATCGGGGCATTCTTCACCCAGTTTCGCAACGAGATGGCCGAACCGACCTTCTGGGTTGCGGTCGGCAAGATCATCTGGATCAACATCCTTTTGTCCGGCGACAATGCGCTGGTGATCGCGCTCGCCTGCCGCGGCCTCAAGCCGCGGCATCGGCTCTGGGGCATGATCTTCGGTGCTGGCGCAGCGGTGCTGCTGCGGATCATCTTCACGGGCATCGTCGCGAGCCTGATGGAGCTGCCGTACCTCAAGCTCGTCGGCGGTCTCGCGCTGATCGTGATCGCGGCCAAACTGCTGGTGCCGGAACAAGAGGACGAGGACGGCGTCGAGTCGGCCTCGCATCTGTGGCAGGCCGTGCAGATCGTCGTCGTCGCCGACATCGTCATGAGTCTGGACAACGTCATTGCGGTGGCCGCCGCCGCCAATGGCAGCGTGCCCTTGCTGGTGCTCGGACTTGCCATCAGCGTGCCGCTGATCGTCGCCGGTGCGGCGCTGATCATGGCGCTGCTTACAAAGTTGCCGGTTTTGGTGTGGGCCGGCGCGGCGCTGCTCGGCTGGATCGCAGGCGAAGTGATTGCCACCGATCCCGCCATTGCGCCGCGGCTGCACACGCTGTTCGACGGTCCGTTCGGCGTCTCGCTGGACAACATGCTCGGCGCGTTGCGCATCCCGCCGCAGTTCGCCCATGGTGGCGGGGGCGGCGAGTATTTTTGCGCGATCCTCGGCGTCGTCGTCGTGCTGGTCGTCGGCACCATCTGGCGCCGACGCAGCCTCAGCGCGGCCGCGCTGGAGTCCTCCGAGCGCCACGCCAAGGCTTCGGCGGAGTAGAAGGCCTCGGCTGAGTAATTCTCTAGCGCCGGACGATCGAGCCGGCGCGGTTGATCAGCCGGGCGAGCGCACGGAAGCGGCTGCCGACGCGGTCCGCGACGAGATCGCCGAGGCGGTGCTCGAACACGAGCAACAGCTTGCGGCCCACGCTGCGGAAATGCGTCGCGGGCAAGACGCCCGGACGCGCCGCCGAGATCAGATGCGCGACGCGGAAGGCCGCGCCCAGCAGGCGGGCGCGCTCAAGCTGCGCCGGCGTCAGCAGCTCCTGCATGGCGACTGGCGGCTGGTTCTCTTCACTCAGGCCGGCGTAGCGATAGAACACGGACAGGCCGACGAACGCACGTTCGGTGTGGGTGATCGCGCCGAAATTGCCGTTGACGACGAGGCTCAGCGTCTGCTCGCCGCGATGATCGGGATGCACGCGCCAGCCGATGTCGGACAGCAGGCACGCGGCATGGCGCAGGCGGCGGTCCTCCTCGGTCTCGCGCAGCTTCACCACGCGTGCGAGGCGGTCGCTCCAGGCAATCAGCTCGCGGGCGTGCTTCGCCGAACGCGACAGCAGCTGGTTCAGCTCCTCCGCCGCGCAAATCAGCCCGTCCTTGTTGCGCTCGGTTTCCGACAGCTTCTCGTGCAGCAGGCCCTCGCGCACGCCGAAGGTCGAGAACACGATGGTCTTCGGCTTCGCCACGCGGATGATGTGCTCGAGCACCAGCGCTGCATAGGTCAGGAGAGGACGACGCGCATCCGCGACGATCTCGATGTCGGCGAGCATGTCGACAGCCGCAAGACGACGCAGACGACGCGAGAAGTCGAGCGCCTCGGCAGCCGAGATCGAATAGCCGTGCATCACCTGGAGCGGATAGCCGCTCTGGATGATGTGGATGCGCGCGAGCGCGCGCCAGGTGCCGCCGACCGCGTAGAAGCTCCGGCCGCCACCTGCCTTGAGTTGCGGCACCCCGTCGAGCGTCTCGCGGACGATGCGGTCGGCGCGTTTGAGAGATTTATGCGCGAGGTCCTGCAGAGCGAGGCCGCCGAGCGGCAGCGTCACGCCGCTGCGCACGCTGTTCTTGCGCACGTCGATCAGTTCGAGCGAACCGCCGCCGAGATCGCCGACGATGCCGTCGGGGTGATGGATGCCGGAGATCACGCCCAGCGCCGACAACCGCGCCTCGCGCGGGCCCGACAGGATCTCGATCTTCACCGCGCAGATGCGCTCGGCTTTGGCGATGAAGTCGGGGCCGTTGGAGGCATCGCGGCAGGCGGCGGTCGCAATCGCAAACACCCGTCCGACCTGCATCACCCGGCACAGCGCACGGAAGCGCTTGAGCGAGGTCAGCGCCTTGTCGACGGCGTCGGGTGCGAGCAGGCCCGTGCTCTGCACCTCGCGCCCGAGGCCGCACAGCGTCTTCTCGTTGAAGATCGGAATGAGGCTCCGCGTCAGTCCCTCGTACACGACGAGGCGGACCGAGTTGGAGCCGATATCGATGACCGCGACGCTCGAGCCGCGCTTGCGCGGCCGCTTCACGTCAGAGATCCCGGATCAGGATTGATGACGTTCATTACGGCGCGTGAGGCGGCGCGGCGAGGATTCCTTGAGCGACTTACCACGGCCAGACAGACTCGGATTTGTCATGAAGTAGTTGTGAGCGTTGAAAGGCTCCTCGCCCTTCGCGGTCTTCATACGCGTTGAGGACCCGTCCGGCAACAATTGCCAGCTCTGCTCGTTGTCCTTGAGATTCGCGACCATGATCTGTTCGAGAACCTGCTGATGCACCGTGGGATTTTGCAGCGGACACAGCACCTCGACGCGGCGGTCGAGGTTGCGCGGCATCATGTCGGCCGAGGAGATATACACAGCCGCTTTCGCGCTCGGCAGGCCCTGGCCCATGCCGAAGCAGTAGATTCGGCCGTGTTCCAGGAAGCGTCCGATGATCGACTTGACGCGGATGTTCTCCGACAGGCCGGGGATGCCGGGCCGCAGGCAACAGATGCCGCGCACCACGAGCTCGACCTGCACGCCCGCCTGTGAGGCCTCGTAGAGTGCGTCGATGATGTCGGGGTCGACCAACGCGTTCATCTTCATCCAGACCGCGCCGGGCCGGCCGTGCCGCGCATGCGCGGTCTCGCCCTGGATGTGCTCGATGATGCGCTTGCGCAAGGTCAGCGGCGACACCGCCATCTTTTCCAGATCGCTCGGCGCCGCATAGCCGGTGATAAAGTTGAACACGCGCGCAGCGTCGCGGCCGATGGTCGGCTCCGAGGTGAAGTAGGAGAGGTCGGTGTAGATGCGCGCGGTCACCGGGTGGTAATTGCCGGTGCCGGTGTGGACGTAGGTTGTCAGGCTGCCGCCCTCGCGGCGCACCACCATCGACAGCTTCGCGTGCGTCTTCAGTTCGAGGAAGCCATAGACGACCTGGACGCCGGCGCGTTCGAGATCGCGCGCCCAGCGGATGTTGGCCTCTTCGTCGAAGCGCGCCTTCAGCTCGATCAGCGCGGTGACGGATTTGCCGGCTTCGGCGGCTTCCACAAGCGCGCGCACGATCGGCGAGTTGCTGGAGGTGCGGTAGAGCGTCTGCTTGATGGCGACGACGTCGGGGTCGCGCGTCGCCTGCTGGAGAAACTGCACCACCACGTCGAAGGATTCGTAGGGATGATGGACGACGAGGTCCTTCTGCCGGATCGCCGCGAAGATGTCGCCGCCGTGCTCGCGCACGCGCTCGGGATGGCGCGGGACGTAAGGGGTGAATTCGAGATCGGGCCGGTCGAGGCGGGTGAGCTGCGAGAGCTCGTTCATGGCCAGTACGCCGTCGACCAGCAACACCTCGTCGTCGGCGGCCGACAGCGCATGCTGCACGAAGCTGCGCAGTTGCTCCGGCATCTTGGCGTCGATCTCGAGCCGGATCACCGACCCGCGGCGGCGGCGCTTCAGTGCGGTCTCGAACAGGCGGACGAGATCCTCGGCCTCTTCCTCGATCTCGAGCTCGGAGTCGCGGATGATGCGGAAAGCGCCCTGGCCTTGAAGATTGTAGCCGGGGAACAGGCGATTGATGAACAGCGCGGTGGCCTGCTCCAGCGAGATCAGCCGGACGACCTTGCCGTCAACCGGCAGGCGGATGAAGCGGTCGATCTTGCCGGGCATGCGGATCAGCGCGTTCATCTGCTTGCCGTCGGCGGCGCGCGTGAGCTGGAGCGCGATGGTGAAGCCGAGGCTCGGAATGAACGGGAAGGGGTGGGCCGGGTCGATCGCGAGCGGTGTCAGCAGCGGAAACACGTTGCTGAGGAAGTAGTCCTCGACCCAGGTTCGCTCCGCCTTGGTGACCTCCTTGCCCTCGACCAGAACGATGCCCTCGTTGGCCAGCGTGCCGCGCAGGTCGCGCCAGATCGCCTGCTGGTCGGAGGCCAGTTGCGAGACGGTCCGGTTGATAAGCGCGAGCTGCTCGGACGGCGTCAGGCCGTCGGGGCTGCGTTCGGCAATGCCCTCGCGCACCTGGGCCTTGATGCCGGCGACGCGGACCATGAAGAACTCGTCGAGATTATTCGCTGAAATCGACAGGAATCGCACCCGCTCCAGCATGGGGTGGCTGGCATTGACCGATTCCTCCAGGACGCGGCGGTTGAAATGCAGCCAGGAGAGCTCGCGATTGATGAATCGCTCGGGGCTCGATGCGATCGCCGGATGGCCCTCTGCTTCCGGAGCTTTTTCTTTAACTTCAACAGCTTGCGCAGAGTCCATCAGAAATCGATCCATCCAGTTCGCCCAAATTTGCGACTTATGCGCAAAACCGTCGGGAGCATGTGTTAGAGCGATGACGTTTCGATGACATTGATGTTCCGCTGCCGGGCCGCGTCAAGCCGCCTTGGTCAGACATCCCGCAGGAGCTCGGCGGCCAGGGCCCGGGTGACGGGACGGCCGAGGCGCAGGGCCTCGCTGTCCAGCAGCTCCACCGCCTGCCGGGCGGCGGCCGAGGACCGCTCCAGGCGGGTGGCGAGGTAGCTGACCACGCTCTCGTCCACGGCGAGCTGGCGGTCGGCGCAGAATTTGACGATCAGGCCGCGGAAGAGCTGGTCGTCAGGCGGCAGCAGCGCGATGACAGGCACGGCGCGCAGCCGCGAGCGCAGGTCGGGCAGCTCGATCTCGAGCGACGCCGGGACCTGGCGCCCGGTGAAGAGGACGTAGGCCTCGTCCTCACGGGCCAGGTTCATCAGATGGAACAAGGCGCGCTCGTCAAATTCCTTGGCCTTGGGATCCTCGACCACCAGCGCGCCGGTGACGAGCGCACCCGGGACGGCTTCGGCGGTCAGCGCATTGGCGGTTGTCGAACGGGCGCCCGAAGCCTCGGCCCAGATCGCGGCGAGATGGCTCTTGCCGCTCCCTTCCGGGCCGGCCAGCCACATGATCCGGTTCGGCCATTCCGGCCAGGCGTCGATGAGGGCAACACCGGCGGCGTTGGCGGGGCCTTCGAGGAAATTGTCCCGGCTCAGGCTCTCCGCATGCGGAAGCGAAAACGCCAATTGTCGGGGATGAACGCGGCCTGGCACGCTTGCTTTGCTCCGTGCCGGCGTGCCGGCTTCGTTTGAGGAGATGCGACTTAATCGAGCGGAGTTGGCCTTTTGCGGCGCCGCATCCCAACTCATTTGGCCTCGATCATGCTACTTGGCTTCGATCGTACTCATGTGCCGCAGCCACTCGACAAGATAGAGCGACACCGAGGAGAGCGTGAAGACCGTGACGAGGCCCATCAGGATTATATCATAAGGACCGGCTTTGAAGCCGAAGGCGAGGGCGGCCAGCACCAGCGCCGCGAATGCCACCTGGGCCACAGTGTTGAGCTTGGATACCCTCGAGGGTTTCATCTCGACAGGGCGGTCGAACAGCCACGAAACGATCACGGCGGCGACGATCATGATGTCGCGCGAGACCACCAGGATGACGATCCAGCGCGGAATCGCACCCCAGATGCCCAGGGCCATGTAGATCGAGACCAGCAGCGCCTTGTCGGCGAGCGGGTCGAGCAAGGCGCCGAGTTCGCTCGTCATGTTGAAGCGCTTGGCAAGGAAGCCGTCGACCGCATCGCTGATACCCGCGATCAGGAAGACGGCGAACGCCACCTCCATTTGGCTCGACACGATGGCCCAGACGATGATCGGGACCAGCATGATGCGGCCCAGGGTAATGATATTCGGAATACTCACGAAAGCGCTTCCCGGCACCCGGTCTGACCTCGAATCCGGCCCTTAGAGGCTGAACCGGTTGATATCTCTACATAGTATACGAAGGCGCGCCATGCGAGCCATTGCGCGTCCCCGGAATTCGACGTAACCAGCCGCAAACCCACTGGAAATCGGGCATGACCGACCGCAAAAACGGCCTCACTTACGCCGATTCAGGCGTCGATATCGACGCGGGCAACCGCCTGGTCGACCTGATCAAGCCGATGGTGCGCGCCACCGCGCGGCCCGGCGCCGACGCCGAAATCGGCGGATTCGGCGGCCTGTTCGACCTCAAGGCGGCCGGCTTCAAGGACCCCATCCTGGTGGCCGCGACCGACGGCGTCGGCACCAAGGTCAAGATCGCGATCGAGACCGGCCTGCATGGCGGGATCGGCATCGACCTCGTCGCCATGAGCGTCAACGACCTTGTGGTGCAGGGCGCCGAGCCGCTGTTCTTCCTGGATTATTTTGCCTGCGGCAAGCTCGATCCGGAGGCGACCGCCTCGATCGTCGCCGGTGTCGCCGAAGGCTGCCGCGAATCCGGCTGCGCTCTGATCGGCGGCGAGACGGCCGAGATGCCCGGCCTCTACAAGGACGGCGATTACGATCTCGGCGGCTTTGCCGTCGGCGCCGCGGAGCGTGGCACGCTGTTGCCGCGCAAGGACATCGCCGCCGGCGATGCCGTGATCGGGCTCGCCTCGTCGGGCGTCCACTCCAACGGTTTCTCGCTGGTGCGCAAGATCGTGGAACAATCCGGCCTCGGCTTCGAGGCGCAGGCGCCGTTCTCGCCCGTCATGACGCTCGGCGGCGCGCTGCTGACGCCGACGCGGCTCTACGTCAAATCCTGCCTGCGCGCGATCCGCGAGACCGGTGCGGTAAAGGGGCTTGCCCATATCACCGGCGGCGGCTTCACCGACAACATTCCGCGCGTGCTGCCGAACCATCTCGGCGTCGGGATCGATCTGGCGCGTCTGCCAGTGCTGCCGGTGTTCAAATGGCTGGCCGCGGAGGCCGGTATCGCCGAGCTCGAAATGCTGCGGACCTTCAATTGCGGGATCGGCATGATCGCGATCGTCGAGCCGGACAAGGTGAACGAGGTCATGCAGGTCTTCGCTGAGGCCGGTGAGACCGTGGCACAGCTCGGCACCGTGATCCCGGCCGAAGGCGAGCACCGCGTCGTCTATAACGGCCACCTCGACCTGGCGCTGTGATGAAGCGCCGCGTCGCCATCCTGATATCGGGGCGCGGCTCCAACATGGCCGCGCTGATCAAGGGCGCGGCCGCACCGGATTTTCCGGCGGAGATTTCCCTGGTCATCTCGAACAAGGCCGATGCGCTGGGGCTGGAAACGGCCAAAGCGCGCGGCGTGAAGACGCTGGTGATCGAAAGCAAGCCGTTCGGCAAGGATCGCGCCGGCTTCGAGACGGTGCTGCAGGCAGCGCTCGATCAGCACGGCATCGAGCTGATCTGTCTCGGCGGCTTCATGCGCCTGTTCACGGCCGAATTCACCAAGGCCTGGTACGGGCGGATGCTCAACATCCATCCCTCGCTGCTGCCGTCTTTCCCCGGTCTCGACCCGCACGGCCAGGCCTTGCGCGCCGGCGTCAAGCTGTCTGGTGCGACGGTGCACTTCGTGATCCCCGAGACCGACGCCGGCCCCATCGTGATGCAGGGCGCGGTACCTGTGAGCGACCACGATACCGGAGCCACGCTGTCGGAGCGCATCCTCGAGATCGAGCACCGCATCTATCCTGAGGCGCTGCGGCTGCTCGCGGCCGGCAAGGTCCGGATCGAGGGCGACGTCTGCAAGACGGCGAGCAGCGGGCCGTCGGAGAATTTTTTGATTTCGCCGGTGGCGAATTGAAGCGCTGTCGCGTTTCGTCGTCATAAATAAAAACCCCCGGCGGAGCCGGGGGCAACGTCATGATCTCTCGCGCAAAATCGAGAGAAATCAGGAAACCTTGAGGTTCTCCGCGGATGCTTTGCCGCGGTTCTCCACGAGGTCGTATTCAACCGCTTGGTTTTCGTTGAGGGTGGAAAGTCCCGCACGCTCGACGGCGGAGATATGGACGAACACGTCCTTGTCGCTGCCGTTCGGCTTGATGAACCCATAGCCCTTGGTCGGGTTGAACCATTTGACGGTGCCCTTTTGCGGCATCCTCAGTCTCCTCCGCTAGATACAAAAAAGACGCGGCCGCTTTTTTTCGCGTGCCACGCCACAAACGGGCTTCCGGAAGTCTGTTCGAGTCTTGAATCTCAATGTCGCGAAACGCACAGCCGAGCGCCAATTCCGATTGTGTCCGATATTGCAACATGAAAATCGCGCGTTAGCAAGCCGTGCGCGAATTTCAAGCCAGGGCCAGGCGAACAGGATTGCAATTTGCGACCTGTGGCCGTGGAACCACAATCCCGGGCAATAGCCTCGGCCATAGCGTGCCAACCCGTTGACCCTCCGTGACAGTTCGGAACAAATCGCCGCACGCGCCGCAGCTTGTGTTGCATTCCAGCGCTCCGCCACTCGCTTCGGGAAGGTCGTCATGTGCTGCACCTCGCAGCTCTCCGGGACACGGCAGACGATCGGGCTGGATCGCGTCCGCCGGATTGCGACGGCGATCGCCATGGCCTGTACGTTCGTCGTGATGATGTCGGCCGCGACGCCCGGCTTGGCGCAAAGTCCGACGCCCACGCCGACCCCAACCCCATTGCCGACCCCGGTTCCGATGCCGACCTCGACCAATTACGACCAGTCGGCCGGCAACAGTGCGCTCGATCTCGGCTCGAATTTCCTGGAGCGGCTCGGCAACCAGGCATCTGGCGGCGTCAACCGGGCATTTCGGACCAATCCGGGCGGTGGCGGCGCGTCGACGGCCACGGAGGATCCGCGCTACCGCACCTGGTTCGAGGGCTACGGCATCTCGGTCCGGACCGATGCGCAGGGCGATTTCGTCGGCGACAAGCGCAAGACGGTTGGCGGGGTCGCAGGCTTTGGCGCGCGGCTCGCGCCGGGTGTCAATATCGGCTTCTCCGTCGACCAGAGCCACACCGACGTCGACGTGCCGCTTGCGCTTCAGTCAGCGACGCTGGACCTGACGCAGCTCGGCTTCAACGGCTCCGTCGACAAGGGCCCATGGACCTGGGCCTTCGCGGTGGTGCACGGTTTCGGGAAGGTCCGTTCCAGCCGGGATACCGGCCTGGGCTTTGCGATCGCGGGTTATCGCGCCGCAATCGACGGCGCGCTGACCGAGATCAGCTACTACTGGACCCAGGACCAGATGCGCATCGTGCCCAAGGGGGCGCTGGAATATGTCCGCGCCACCAGCGCCGCGTTCCAGGAGGCCGGCGGCCTCGATCCGCTCAATGTCGGCTCGACGGCACTCTCACGCGCGCGCGTCATGATCGGGGCGGAGATCGGGCGCTACTTCATCTTCGAGCAGAATATCCTGGACCTGTCCGCCTACGGCAAGTTCGTCGACAATTTTTATCAGAACCTGGGATCGGTGCAGGTGAGCCTCGGGACCCAGAGCATTGTCGTGCCCGGCGTCGGCGAGAGCCGCTACGGCATGGATGCCGGCGCCTCGGCCTCGCTCAGCCTGACAAACACTGCGCGGCTCTACGTCAATTACGACGGCAAGTTCCGCAACGAGCTGACGTCGCACCAGGGCACGCTCGGCTTCGAATATCGGTGGTGAGGCGAAGCCTGCCTGCGTCCGCCCAGAGCGATCCGGAAGAGTGCGGAGCGGTTGTTTGAAAAGGTCATGCCCAAGCTTCAGGTCGGCGTTGCCGCGATATATCCCGTCAATCCAAAGCCCTCGCGCGCGGCCGTCATCATCGGCACCAGCGCGTTCGGGTGGATGAACTCGTCGCGGAAACAGGGATGCATCTTGGGATCGAAGATTTTCTTCAACCAGTCGACCACGATCTTGTGGCGCTCGGAGGTGCGGAACTCCTTGTGGTAAGTGAGCCAGAGATCGGCGTGGTGGCTGACGCCGAGATCGACGGGAACGAGCGGGGCGCCGAGCGCGATCGAGACCGTCGGCAGGAACCCGATGCCGGCGCCGCGCTCCACCGCATAGAGCACGCCGACCGACGAGTTGGTCTTGATCCCGACGATGCCTTCGAGCGACTTCAGTCCGAGCACGCGGGCGTAGGCGCCGTCATCAACCTGCGGCGCGTTCTGCTTGATGATGCGGTGGTTCTTCAGCTCGGCCAAGCCCGCCGGGACACCGTAGAGGTTTTCGTACTCCTTGGAGACGAACGGATAGATGTGCAGACGGCCGAGCTTGGCGACGATCAGATCCGGATTGGTCGGCGGCTCGAGCTGGATCGCGATATCGGATTCGAGCCGCGCGACGTCGGCCTGCTCCATCGCGCAGCGCAGGTCGACGGTGATCTTGCGATAGGTCTTCTGGAAGTCGATCAGTCGCGGCAGGATCCAGAAATTGCCGGGGCCTTCCGTCACCGCGACGCGCACGGTGCCTGACATATCGTTCGACGATCGCGAGGCACGCCGGAGGACGTTGAAGGCATGACGCTCCATCAGCGCCACGTCGGCGATCATGGCGCTGCCTTCGTCGCTGAGCGTGAGCCCGCTCTGGTCGCGCAGGAACAGCTTGCAGTCGATGCTCTCTTCGAGCCGGTCGATCCTGCGCATGAGGGTCGTGGAGGTGAGCCCGAGCTCCTCAGCGGCGTTGCGGAAGCTTTTATATTTTGCGCAAGCTAAAAATAATTTCAAATCGTCCCAGGACGCATCCAGGGCTTCTTCACGGTGCTGCATCATAGCAGCACCCCGGTGCAATAACTGCTGCATACTCCTGATCCCCAGCCGCTAAGCTCTTCGCGATAGCGGGGCACGAAAGCCGCGGACGATAAAGGGGTGACATGGGTATGGAAAGGGGCTCGTTTGCCGCAAGGCATGATTTCGACGCGCTGCCGCTCAGTCCGGATGTCGACGTCCGTTGCGCCCAATTTTCCGAAATTGCCGCGCTTTCGCAGATGGCGCACCGGCTGGTGCCGGGCGTTCGGATCGGGACGGCTGAGCTTGCAAGATACTTCACCTTCGATCCCGAGAGCATCCTGACTTTCAGCCGGAAGGGCAACCTCGTCGGCGGCATGGCCTTCCTGTTTCTCAACGAACGCGGCCACGATGCGCTGCTGCTCGACGAGATCTGTCTCACCGCGCCGGAAACGCGCCATCTCGCTTCTGCGAAGGAGGACGTTTCTGCCATCTACATCTGGGCGATCGCGGCGACAGGGCGCGGCGTCGCCGGTCTCGGCAAGGCCGCGGCTCATTTAAGACAGCTAAGGTTTCGCAACGCGGATTGCTATGCGCAGCCGTCAACCGTGGCCGGACGCGACATCATGAAGGCGACCGGCTTCGAGCCTGTTCCGAGCTTCCAACCCGACCTCTGGTGCTACGAGCGCCCCTGGCATCGACAACCCATGCGCATGCCCGGCGCGGTCATCCAAGCAAGGAGTTTTGCAGATGCACGGTACTAGGATTCCTCTCGCGAAGCCCGACTCCCGCGCCATCACCATTCGCCTCGCACGCGATCTCAGCGATCTCATGCTGGTCACCTCGATCCGCTCAGCCGTCTATCTCGCCGAGCAGGATTGCCCGTTCGATGAGGAGTTCGACGGCAACGACATGGTCGCCGCGCATTTCATCGGCTATGTCGGCAACGAGCCTGCCGGCTGTCTGCGGGTGCGGTTCTTCGGCGATTTCGCCAAGGTGGAACGGCTTGCGGTGCGGCATCAATATCGGCGCTCGCGCGTCTCGTTCAAACTGGTGCAGGCGAGCGTCGACTATGTGAAGCGCAAGGGCTTTCGCAAGATCTACGGCCAGGCGCAGGACCGCCTGGTCGATTTCTGGGCCCATTTCGGCGCCAAGCCGCTCGGCCACAATCGCAAGGTCACCTTCTCCGACTTCTCCTACACGGAGATGCTGCTGGAGATCGAACCGGGTCCGGACGCGATTACGCTGGACAGCGATCCCTATGTGATCATCCGTCCCGAGGGCGATTGGGACCGGCCGGGCGTGCTCGACGCCTCGGCAGGACGAGCCGTGACGTCGCCGCTGCGGGACGTCGCGCTCGCTGGCCGTTGAAACCAGTGCAGCTGCGCACAAGATCATGCTAGCTTCCATCACCGACGATCCGCCAATCCTGGTCTGCGCGGATCTCCAGGTCGAATATCTGACCCCTGGACGTCGCCACGTCATCCTCGACGGCGAGGTTGCGACGGCGCGTTGCCTGGAACTGCTGACGCTGTGGCGCGACAATCTCTGGCCGGTGATGCATTTGAAGCGCATCGCTCAGGCAGCCTGGTTCAATCCGGCATCCAGGCTGACCGATTGGATCGCGGACGCGAAGCCGCGGCCGGGAGAAATGACATTCGAGCACCCGCTGCCGTCGGCGTACAGTTCGTCGCGGTTCGTCGACTACATGTCCAATATCCGCAATGTGCGTTGCGTGCTCGCAGGCTTTTCCCTGGACGAAACCATCCTGGCCACCGCTGTCGACGGGTTTCACCGCAGCCATCGCTACCAGGTGGCCGCCGATGCGGTGGCCTGCCGCCAGCCGGGAACTGGCGACGCCGCCGCCTACAAGCATGCGGTAGTGAATGTGATCGGAAATTTTGCTACAATCCAGTCCAGCGCCGAACTGATCAGGGCCAGCGGCGCCGTTGCGGTGTAGGCGGCCGCGATCGGCGGATGGAGTGGGACATTGTCACGGGGAGATCAGCTCAAGGAGCTGGCAAGCGACTTGTCGCATGCCGCCGAGGCGGCGCGCCGTCTTGGTCTGTCCACGACGGTGTATCTGCTGTCGATGGCGCTGGTGGAAGTGCGGGAAGCCACTGCCGCCGATGGCGACGGGAATGACGACGGCGCGGCGTGAGCGCTGCCCCGTGCAGCTGCCCGATGTGCGGCTTTGTGCAACGCTGCTGAGCGCTTGCCGCCGACGAATTGGCGTTGCAAGTTTTGCGTTGCCGCAATAGCCAAGTGACTGGATCATCGAGTGATGACGCTGGCCGCGCCGGCGACGTGACGCTTTCAAGGATTCTCGCAAATGTCCATGCTGCCCAATTCGCAAGAGGCCCGGGATGTGGCCTACCAGCTCCATTCCTACACCAACGCGCGCGCCCATCAGCAGGCCGGTCCCCTGGTGATCGAACGCGGCGAGGGTCCTTACGTGTTCGACGCGTCGGGCAAGCGCTATTTCGAGGCGATGGCAGGCCTGTGGAGCGTCGGGCTCGGCTTCAACGAGAAGCGGCTGGTCGAGGCCGCGCACAAGCAGATGCTGGCGCTGCCGTTCTACCATACGTTCTCCGCCAAATCGCACGGGCCCTCGATCGATCTCGCCGAGAAGCTGGTGGCGCTCGCGCCGGTGCCCATGAGCAAGGTGTTCTTCACCAATTCCGGCTCGGAGGCGAACGACACCGTCCTGAAGTTGATCGCCTATCGCTCCAACGCGCTCGGCCAGCCGCAGCGCAAGAAGGTGATAAGCCGGATGCGCGCCTATCACGGCGTCACCATCGCGTCCGCCAGCCTGACCGGCCTGCCGAACAACCACCGCTCATTCGACCTGCCGCTGCCGAATATCCTGCACACGGGCTCGCCGCATTTCTACAAGGACGGCGCGCCCGGCGAGAGCGAGGAGGCCTTCGCGACACGGCGGGCCGAGGAGCTCGATGCGCTGATCCAGAAGGAAGGCCCGGACACGATCGCGGCCTTCTTCGGCGAGCCGGTGATGGGGGCGGGCGGCGTCATCGTGCCGCCGGCGACCTATTGGGACAAGATCCAGAAGGTTTTGAACAAGTACGACATCCTGCTGGTCGCCGACGAGGTGATCTGCGGTTTTGGCCGCACCGGGAAGATGTTCGGCTGCGAGACCTATGGCATCAAGCCTGACGCGATCGTGGTCTCCAAGCAGATCACCTCGAGCTATTTCCCGCTGTCGGCGATTCTGCTGAACGAGCGCATGTTCGAGCCGATCGCGGACGAGAGCAACAAGATCGGCGTGCTCGGCCACGGCTTTACCGCGGGCGGTCATCCGGTCGGCTCGGCGATTGCGCTGGAGAATCTGAAAATCATCGAGGAGCGCGGCCTGGTCGCGCATGCCGCCGAGCTCGGCGGCTACATGCAAGCCAAGCTGCGTGAACTCACCAGCCATCCGCTGGTCGGCGAGGTCCGCGGCGTCGGCATGATCGCTGCGATCGAATTGGTACTGGATAAGGGGCGCAAGACCGCAGCGGCGACGCCCGGCGCCGTTGGCGGCATGGCCAGCCGCATGCTGCAGGAGCGCGGCGTCATTTCGCGTAACATGCTGGACGCCATCGCCATCTGCCCGCCGCTGATCGTCACCAAGGCCCAGATCGACGAGCTGATCGCGGCGATCTCAGGCGTGCTGGATGACATGAAGCCGGAAGTGGCGAAACTGACGCCGGCGTAAGGCGTGTCGTTGCGAGCGGTCGACTTATACCCCTCGGTGTCGTCCTGGCGAAGGCCAGGACCCATACCGCGTGATCTATCGAGAAGGATGGTAGGAGTACCGAGCGAGGTGTCTTCACCAAACGCCTCGCTGGGATAATGGATGGGTCCTGGCCTTCGCCAGGACGACATCGGGGAGGGCCTATTCCGCCCGCTGAACCCCGATCACGCGGCCTTTCTCGACCGCCAGCGCCAGCTCGCCGCGCTTCAGTTTCAGTGCGGCTTCGCCGAACAGTTCGCGGCGCCAGCCGCGTAGCGCCGGCACGTCGGCCTCGTCGCTGGCCGCGATCTCCTCGAGATCGTCGACGGTCGCAATCACCTTGCTGGCGACCGCATGGCGCTCCGCGGTCATCCGCAGCAGCACCTTCAACAGCTCCACGATTGCGGCGCCATTGTTGTTGTTGCGCGGCTTCTCCAGCTTCGGCAGCGTGGCGGGATCCCGCGCCAGCCCGCGCACGACCGCTGCGACGATGTCCGCGCCCCATTTTGATTTCTCGAAACCCTTCGGCACGGAGCGCAAGTTTGCGAGCTTTTCGATCGTGTTCGGCGCGTGGGTCGCGATGTCGCTGACTGCCTCGTCGCGCAGCACGCGGCCGCGCGGCACGTCGCGGCTCTGCGCCTCCTGCTCGCGCCAGGCGGCGACCTCCATCAGGACCGCAAGGTCCTTGGGCTTGCGCACCCGCGTCTTGAGCCGTTCCCAGGCGCGTTCGGGGTGGAAGTCGTAGGTCTTCGGCGAGGTCAGGACCTCCATCTCGATGGAGACCCACTCGCTGCGGCGGCGCTTCTTCAGATCGGCATCGAGCGCGGCGAACACGTCACGCAGATGCGTGACGTCGGACACGGCGTAATGCATCTGCTCCTTGGTCAGCGGCCGGCGCGACCAGTCGGTGAAGCGGTGGGTCTTGTCGGGCCGGTGGCCGGCGACCTTCTCGACCAGCGCGTCGTAGGCGATGCTGTCGCCGTAGCCGAGCACCATAGCCGCGACCTGCGTGTCGAACACCGGGTGCGGAATGATGTTGGCCTGGTGCCAGATGATCTCGATGTCCTGGCGGGCGGCGTGGAACACCTTCAGCACGCCCTCGTTAGCCATCAGCTCGAAGAACGGCTTGAGGTCGATGCCCTCGGCGAGGGTGTCGATGACGATCGCTTCCTCAGCGCTGGCCATCTGCACCACGCACAGCAGCGGGTAATAGGTGGTCTCGCGCAGGAACTCGGTATCGACTGTTATGACGGGGTGCTTGGCCAGCCGGCTGCAGGCAGCCGCAAGGTCAGCGGTGGTGGTAATCAAATCCATGAACGGCCCATGACAAGTCCATCAGCCGTTCTGCCGAAAGCGCTGTGATGTCAAGGGGCTCTAAGCGAATTCGAGCCTTGCATTTGGGCCGGAATCGCATTTTCCGACGATAATCCTATTCGTAACGGACCCGGCGCGAGGGTTTTCGGGCGCAAGGCAGTGCCACCACGACCACGCACATGGCGACCAGCGCCAGTCCCAGGAACTCGAAAACCAACAGATCCATGGCAAAACCCCTCGGAAACATTGCTAAACTTGTCCGGGGCGAATTGAGGGTCTGTTAATTCTCGTGGTTACCGGCGGCGGGCCGGGCCGGATGGTGGACGCGGGGTTAACGGGACTTGAGGCCCACGATCACGTCACGACCGCGGCGGCATCGGCGATCGCCTCAAGATCGTCGAGCCTCAGCCTGCCTGAAGGCATGATCTCGCGTGGAGGCCGGTCTGTTTGCGGAAACAGCCACGGCCGGACACGCCCCCGCATCATAGATTACGCCTTCGGCTAACTAATCCACCCTACCGAATTGAACGTCCTCACGTCCCGCAGAACGTCTGCAACACCCGTTGGTCCGGCAGCGGCGGATCGGCGTAGGCCGCGTACTCGGGCTGGTCCTCGTAGGGCTTGGCCAGCACCTTCACCAATTCCTCGAACGGCGCGTAGTTGTCGTTGTTCACCGCGGCCTGGATCACGGCTTCGACGCGGTGGTTGCGGGGAATGAACATCGGGTTGACGGCGTGCATGGCGGCTTGCCGCTCGGTTGCAGACTGCGGCTCCAGAGCCGTGCGTTCGTGCCAGCGCCTGGCCCATTCGTCGAAGGCTGCGGGGTCCGTGAATTGCGCGCGCGCGTCATCCGCAACGAGACTGCCTGCGGCTTCGCCCAGCTTGCGGAAGGTGAGGGTGAAATCAGCCTGGTTCTTCGCCATCGCATCCAGCAGGTCCTGGATCAGCGCCTCGTCGCCGTCGCGCTCGGTGAATAGCCCGATCTTCCGGCGCAGGCCTGCCTGATAGGCTTTGCTGAAGGTGTCCGGAAATGCGCCAAGGATCTCCTGCGCCTGCTCGATCGCCTTTTCCTGCTCTTCACCAAACAGCGGCAACAGGCATTCGGCCAGCCGGGTCAGATTCCACAGCGCGATGCGCGGCTGGTTGGCATAGGCGTAGCGGCCCATCTCGTCGATCGAGGAAAACACCTGCGCGGGATTATAGGCGTCCATGAAGGCGCACGGACCGTAATCGATGGTCTCGCCGGAGACGGAGCTGTTGTCGGTGTTCATCACGCCGTGGATGAAGCCGACCAGCAGCCAGCGCGCGACGAGGTCGGCCTGGCGCGCGACGACACCGGCGAGCAGTGCGAGGTAGGGCCTATCGACGCCAAGCAGCTCCGGATAGTGCCTGGCGAGGACGTGGTCGGCGAGCTGGCGGATCGCGTCGGCGTCGCGGCGGACGGCAAAGAACTGGAAGGTGCCGACGCGGATGTGGCTCGAGGCCACGCGGGTCAGCACCGCGCCGGGCAGCGCGGTCTCGCGAATGACGTGCTCGCCGGTGACGACGGCGGCGAGCGAGCGGGTGGTCGGAATGCCCAGCGCGAACATCGCCTCGCTGACAATGTATTCGCGCAGCACCGGCCCGAGCGCGGCGCGGCCATCGCCGCGGCGGGAAAACGGGGTGGGGCCCGAGCCCTTGAGCTGGATGTCGCGGCGGATGCCGTCTTTGTCGATGACCTCGCCGAGCAGGACCGCCCGGCCGTCGCCGAGCTGTGGGACGAATTGCCCGAACTGGTGGCCGGCATAGGCCATGGCGATGGGATCGGCGCCTGCGGGAACCGTCTTGCCGGCCAGGATCTCGGCGCCCTCCGGCGTCTCCAAGACATCAGGGTCGAGTCCGAGCTGGAGCGCCAGCGGCCGGTTCAGCTTGATCAGGCGGGGCGCTGCCACCGGCGTCGGTGCGACCCGGGCAAAGAAGCTGTCCGGCAGCGCCGAATAGGAGTTCTGGAACGGGAAATGGACTGTCATGGCCTCAAGATAGGCGTGGAACGCCTGATGGCAAAGGCTTGAGCCCAGATTGACCAAAAATGGGCACTTCCAGCCGAAAACAGGGCGTTCCCTTGGTTGCCGCCTTGGGCCTCGTCGGGTAAACCCTGCCGCAACTTTGGACCGGCCGTTTTCGGCGGTCCGATTCGATCCTCCGACATTGATTTTGGGACGACCATGCATCGCTACCGGTCACATACATGCGGCGCGCTCCGCGAGAACAACATCGGCGAGACGGTCCGCCTTTCAGGCTGGGTCCATCGCGTTCGCGACCATGGCGGCGTGCTGTTCATCGACCTGCGCGACCATTATGGCCTGACCCAATGCGTGGTCGACCCGGACTCGCCGGCGTTCTCGCAGGCTGAAAAGCTGCGCTCGGAATTCGTGGTGCGGATGGACGGCAAAGCCCGCCGCCGCCCCGAAGGCACCGACAATGACGATCTGCCGACCGGCAAGATCGAGATCTATGTCAGCGAGATCGAAGTTCTGGGCCCGGCCGGCGACCTGCCGCTGCCGGTGTTCGGCGAGCAGGAATATCCCGAAGACATCCGCCTGAAGTACCGCTTCCTCGATTTGCGCCGCGAGAAGCTGCATCAGAACATCATGACGCGCGTCGAGATCATCAAGTCGATGCGCCGGCGCATGGAGGGGCAAGGCTTCTTCGAGTTCAACACCCCGATCCTGACCGCGTCCTCGCCGGAAGGCGCGCGCGACTTCCTGGTGCCCTCGCGCATCCATCCGGGAAAATTCTACGCGCTGCCGCAGGCGCCGCAGCAGTACAAGCAGCTCTTGATGATGTCGGGCTTCGACCGCTACTTCCAGATCGCGCCCTGTTTCCGCGACGAGGACCCGCGTGCCGACCGTCTGCCCGGCGAGTTCTACCAGCTCGACGTCGAGATGAGCTTTGTCACGCAGGAAGACGTCTTCGCGGTGATGGAGCCTGTCATCACCGGCGTGTTCGAGGAGTTCGCCAAGGGCAAGCCGGTGAGCAAGAACTGGCGTCGGATTCCGTTCGCCGAGTCGCTGCGAAAGTACGGCAGCGACAAGCCGGACCTGCGCAACCCCATCGAGATGCAGGACGTCTCCGAGCATTTTCGCGGCTCGGGTTTCAAGGTGTTTGCGCGCATGCTCGAAGACCCCAAGAATCAGGTCTGGGCGATGCCCGCGCCGGGCGGCGGCAGCCGTGCCTTCTGCGACCGCATGAATTCATGGGCGCAGGGCGAAGGCCAGCCGGGCCTCGGCTACATCATGTGGCGCGAGGGCGGCGAGGGTGCCGGTCCGCTCGCGAACAACATCGGGCCCGAGCGCACTGCTGCGATCCGCGCGCAGATCGGCACCAAGGAGGGCGATGCCGCCTTCTTCGTCGCCGGCGATCCCGACAAGTTCTGGAAGTTTTCAGGGCTGGCCCGCAACAAGGTCGGCGAGGAATTGAACCTCACCGACAAGGAGCGGTTCGAACTGGCCTGGATCGTCGACTTCCCGATGTACGAGTACAACGAGGAGGACAAGAAGGTCGACTTCTCGCACAACCCGTTCTCGATGCCGCAGGGCGGCTTGGAAACGTTGAAGTCGCAGGATCCGCTGACCATCAAGGCGTTCCAGTACGACATCACCTGCAACGGGTACGAGATTGCCTCGGGCGGCATCCGCAACCACGTGCCGGAAGCCATGGTGAAGGCGTTCGAGATCGCCGGCTATGGCGAGCAGGAAGTGGTCGATCGCTTCGGCGGCATGTACCGCGCTTTCCAGTACGGCGCGCCGCCGCATGGCGGCATGGCCGCGGGCGTTGACCGCATCGTGATGCTCTTGTGCGGCACCAACAATCTGCGCGAGATCTCGCTGTTCCCGATGAACCAGCAGGCCATGGATTTGCTGATGGGCGCGCCGTCGGACGCCAGCACCAAGCAGCTCCGCGATCTGCATGTGAAGGTGAGCCTGCCGCAGAAGTGAGGCTGTCTCCGCAATGACGCCGAGAGAGCTGCGCCTCGTTTCCCTACAGCCCCGTCGACGCCTCGATATTGAACTGCGCCAGCGTGCCCTCCGGGTCGGCATTGAAGAGCTGCATCAATTGCAGTAGCGGCACCTTCGCGCGCGGAGTGACCTTGATGACGAGCGTCTGGCCCGGCGTTTCGATGAAGCTTGCGACCGCATCCACCGCCGTGCCTGCCTCCGGATCGGCGGCGGCGATATCTGCTCGGTAGGCTTTGACGCTGTCGACGAGTGTCTGGCGCGCGGCGTCGCGGCTGACATTTCGCCCCCGTGCATTCTGCGTCACCGCGGAATCGACGAAACCATTGTCGCGCACTGAGAACTCGAGCGCGACAGCCTCAATCCGGGCCGCTTGACCCATCAGTTGGGCGGGATCGGTCGAAAACACTTCGCGTGGTACGTTGCTGAGCGCGATACGCAATTGCACTTTTGCGATCCCGATGTCGAGGGTCGCGGGCGTCAGAACGAAGCTGTTGGACTGTTCTGTCCACGCCGCGCCGAGATCGAGGTCGATCGCGAGCTTGTCGATCCCGCTGAGCATCAATGTAATCTGCTTCGGGTCGGATGGATCGGTGGGCATGACCATCTTGGCGACCGCATGTACCTTGCTCGGGATCGAGCCGATCATCTGTCCCCAGTCCAGGCTGAGCGTGTCGATCGTGACCAGCTTCTTGGTGTTTTTGTAAGGCGCCGACACGCCCTTGATCTCCGCGCCCGCGAGCACCCGGAACAGATCCAGCATCTGATCCGGCGAGGGGGGCTGTCCGGGATGGGTGAGGCTCGCCGCCCAGCGCATCAGGTTCGCGATGCTGAGCGATTTGAGTGCGAAGCGCTCCATCTTGATTTGCCCTTGCGGCGTCGGCGCATCGAGACCTTCGAGCGCGAACTCGCCCTCCTGGTATCTGATGGCTCTGAGCCGGGGCGTCCCTTGCGGGGTCGTCATCGACATGGTGTCGATCTCGATCTTGCTGACGCGAAGGCCTTCATAGAAACCGGCGAGCTTTTCCAACATCTCGCGCGATTGCGCCGGCGTCGGCGGGACCGAGCTGTCCGTCGGCAGCAGCGCCAGGATCTCGGCCGGCCGAAATTTCGATGGTTGCACCGCCATGTCGGTGATGGCGACCCCATCGACCTGCATCCGGATGCCGAGCGTCGACGTCACGACATAAGTGCCGCTGGATATCTTTCCGTAGACACGATGATAGCTATCGTCGTTGGCCTTCAGCGGATCGAGCGCGGCAGCGATCGCGGTAGAATCGAAGTCATTGATGATGATGTCGGACAACTCGCCGGTCAGCTTGTCCGCCTTGCCCGGCTGCGACACGTTGATCGTGAAACTGGCGCGCTCCACCTTGATCGCGGCGATCTTGCCTTCGCCGAGCTTCTGGATCGCGAGACCCGAATAGGCGACCTCGCCACTGCCTCCGGTGCTTTTGCCCGCATCGAAGGCGACTGCGAGGGTCGGCGCTATGACGGAAGAAGCCGTCACGTTTGCGTATTGATCGAGCACGAAACGGTACATGTCGATCAGGGAGCCTGACGTCGGCGCGTTCTGAGCATGAATTGGACCGACGTAATCCCGTATGGTCAACTGCGGGATCTTGTAGGAGACCTTCAGCTTCCCCGGGCCGACCTCGTCCAGCGCGACTTCGAAGCCCGAGATATCGATACTGTCGGCCGCGAAGCGCGTCTCCTCGACCTGGCGGATGCCCACGCCCTTGATCGCGGCGATCTTGACATGAGCCTGCTGCTTGGCAGGCTCAACCGCGATATCCTCGATAGTCAACGTCCGGTTCGTCAGATCGAACGCCATCTTGCCGTGGCTCGCCTTGCCGCCGCCGGAGAGGATCTGCTCGAAGGCTGCCTCGATCTCGGCGGTGACGCGATGTTTTGCGTAGAGGCTGAAGCCGAACCATCCGCCCGCGGCCGCCACGGCCACAACGATCAGGCCGATCGGGATTCGCTTCATTCCCAGCTCCAGTTGCTCGCGTTGCACTACGCAACCTGCCATATTCGCAAAGCAACGCGCGGTCTAGGGAAAGCTAGCGCTATCAGATATTTGACCGCGCGCCCTGTTGATGGGGCCGCAATCGGATGTTGCCACCGGGGCGCCCGCCGTGCTTCATCCCGTTTCCATGACCCGGAAATACCACCCGAAGGCGGGCCGGTCAGGACAACGTAGTTTGAGGCCGGTAACGCGAGGCGAGACACCGCATGTCGTCTTATTCCGATGATCTCCACCAGGCGGCGCTGGCCTATCACCGTCTGCCGCGCCCCGGAAAGCTCGAGATCCAGGCGAGCAAGCCGCTCGCCAACCAGCGCGACCTCGCGCTTGCCTATTCTCCAGGCGTCGCCGCCGCCTGCATGGAGATCGCCAAGAACCCGGCGGAAGCGGCGACGCTGACGATCCGCTCCAATCTGGTCGCCGTGGTCTCGAACGGCACCGCCGTGCTTGGTCTCGGCAATATCGGCCCGCTGGCCTCGAAGCCGGTGATGGAGGGCAAGGCGGTCCTGTTCAAGAAATTCGCCGGCATCGACGTGTTCGACATCGAGATCGCCGCCGACACTATCGATCGCGTGGTCGAGACCGTGGCCGCGCTCGAGCCGACCTTCGGCGGCATCAATCTCGAGGACATCCGCGGACCGGAGTGCTTCGAGATCGAGGCGCAGCTCAAGGAGCGCATGAAGATCCCGGTCTTCCATGACGACCAGCACGGCACCGCGATCATCGTTGCCGCCGCCATCACCAATGGTCTCAGGCTGAACGGCAAGAAGCTGTCCGACGTCAAGATCGTGGCGTCGGGGGCAGGGGCCGCCGCGATCGCGACGCTGAACCTGCTGGTGTCGATGGGCGCGCAGCGCAAGAACATCTGGGTCTGCGACATCGACGGCCTCGTGCACGAGGGCCGCAACACCACGATGGACCGCTGGAAGGCGGTCTATGCGCAGAAGACCGACAAGCGCACGCTGGCCGACGTGATCGGCGGCGCCGACATCTTCATCGGCCTGTCGGCACCGGGCGTGCTCAAGCCCGAGATGGCCAAGGCGATGGGCGACAAGCCCCTGATCATGGCGCTCGCGAACCCGACGCCGGAGATCATGCCGGAAGAGGCGCGCAAGGCGCGCCCTGACGCCATGATCTGCACCGGGCGCTCGGACTATCCGAACCAGGTCAACAACGTCCTTTGCTTTCCCTTCATCTTCCGCGGCGCGCTCGACGTCGGCGCCACCGCGATCAACGAGGAGATGAAGCACGCCGCCGTGGAGGCGATCGCACAGCTCGCGCGCGAGGCGCCGTCCGATGCGGTCGCGCAAGGCTTTGACACCGGCGAAACGCAGGGTTTCGGACCGGGCTCGCTGATCCCGAGCCCGTTTGATCCCCGATTGATCCTGCGCATCGCGCCGGCGGTGGCGAAAGCGGCGATGGAATCGGGCGTTGCGACCCGCCCCATCACGAATTTCGACGAATACACCGCGCTGCTCGAGCGCTTCGCCTTCCGCTCCGGCCTCGTCATGAAGCCGATGTTCGCCAAGGCCAAGACCCAGCCGGTGCGCGTGATCTACGCCGAAGGCGAGGACGAGCGCGTGCTGCGCGCCACGCAAGTGGTGCTGGAAGAGAAATTGGCGACGCCGATCCTGGTCGGACGTCCGTCGGTGGTCGAGGCGCGCATCAAGCGCTTCGGCCTCTCGATCAAGGCCGGCAAGGACTTCGACCTCATCAATCCCGAGGACGATCCGCGCTACCGCTCCTACGTGCAGTCCTATGTCGAGGTCGCCGGCCGCTGCGGCGTCACGCCGGATGCGGCGCGCACGGTGGTGCGCACCAACAACACCGTCATCGCCGCGCTCGCGGTGGTGCGCGGAGAGGCCGACGCCATGCTCTGCGGCGTCGAGGGCCGCTACATGAGCCATCTGCGCCATGTCCGCGAGATCGTCGGGTTCTGCCCGGGGATCAGCGACTATGCGGCGCTGGCGCTGCTGATCACGAGCAAGGGCGCCTTCTTCATCGCCGACACCCAGGTGCGGCCCAATCCGAGCGCCGAGGAGCTCGCCGAGATCGCTTCGCTCGCGGCGGTTCACGTCCAGCGCTTCAACATCAAGCCGAAGATCGCCTTTGTGTCGCATTCGGATTTCGGCAGCTACGACACGGACTCCTCGCGCAAGATGCGCCGGGCAACCCAGCTCCTGAAGGAGAAGCATCCGGAGATCGAGGCCGACGGCGAGATGCAAGGCGACACCGCCCTCTCAGCCGCAGCGCGGAAAATGGTGCTGCCGCACTCCAAGCTCGAGGGCGAGGCCAACATCATGATGATGCCGAGCCTCGACACCGCCAACGTCGCCTATCAGATGATCAAGTCGCTGGCGGACGCGCTCCCCGTCGGCCCGATCCTGATCGGCCCGGCGCGCCCGGCCCACATCCTCACCCCGTCGGTGACGGCACGCGGCATCCTCAACATGACCGCGGTGGCCGTGGTCGAAGCGCAGGAGCGCGCGGCCCGGCAGCAGCCGACGTTGTTTACCTGAGGCGAACTGAAGCGCCGCCGGAGGTGCAATCCCTTCTCCCCTTGTTGTGGGAGAAGGTGGCGCGAAGCGCCGGATGAGGGGAAGTTCGTCCGCGGGGCAATTTTTGAATTACTTAGCGATTTCCCCGTTTGTAAACCGGCGAATGACTCTTCATAATCGCTCGGTGCTTTCGTCAAGGTTGCGATTTCAGAAAGCCTGAGCCAAGAGGCCGATCATGCCAGCGTTCGTGACTTTCGGGCGAATCCTGTTCGCCGTGCTGTTCATCTACACGGGCGCGGCAAGACTGTTTGCCATGCAGGCGACGGTTGATTTCATCACCGCCAAGGTCGTGGTGCCCGAGATGATCGCGCCTTACGCCAAGCAGATCGAGACGGCGACGGCCATGTCCACGCCGCAACTGCTGGCGATCGCGGTCGGCGTGCTCGAGATCATCGGGGGGGTGATGATCGCGCTGAATTTCGGTGCGCGCTTCTTCGCGATGCTGATGATCATCTATGTCGCGGTCGCGACCTTCCTGTTCTACGACTTCTGGAACCAGGCGGCGCCCGAGAACGCCAAGATGCTGGTCGACGCGCTCAAGAACCTCTCCATCATCGGCGCGCTGTTCATGATCATGGGCTACGGCCGCGCCACGCGTCCGGCCGAGGCGGCCTACGGGGACGTGTGAGGCTAAACCACCTACGTCCTACGCCACGGCGTGACGGTCACGTCATGCGCCGCATCGAGCAGATACGGCGTGCCCGGCTTCATCCCGTGTGACGCAAGCACCTCGTGCGGCGTCCGCGCCGGTACATCCACAAAACAGCCTTCGCCGCCGGGCAGCCGCAGATGGGGGGCTTCCGACAGCCAGAACGTGTCGTAGCGGTCCATGAACATGTCGAACACGACGGGGCCGCCGATGATCGCGATGGTGCCGGAGGCGACATCGGCGAAGGCGCAGGCCTCCTCGAAGCGCGCATGATCCGGATTCCACAATGTCGCGTTCGGCATCTCGGGATCGACGGTCAGAGCCTTGATCTTGCGGGTCAGGATCAGGCGCTTGCGCTTGGGTGAATTCGGCTGCTGCTCGTGGGAGTGCCGGCCGTGCACGACCAGCGCGGCGCGATCGAGCGCCTGTTCGAAGAACAGCTTGTCGCCTTCGAACTTCAGGCTGTCTGGCATGACGTGCGCCGGATCGGCGAGCATGCCGTCCGCGGAGACGATGACGTAGCCTTCGAAGCGGAAAGACAATTGCCGGCTATTCGGAAACTGTCGTGACGACGCTGTTGACCGGCCGGGTGCTGACTGTCGGCAGCTTGACGTCCTTGAGCAGCTCCTGATCGTATTCGGGCAGCGACGAAGCGGGGAACTTGGCGCGCATCGCCACCACCTTGTAGCCGCCCGCCTTCAGGCGCTTGAGCAACTCGGGCAGGGCCTCCGCCGTATGCTTCTGGAAGTCGTGCATCAAGATGATGCCCTTGCCCTTGCTGTCGAGCTTCTTCATCACGGTCTCGATCACCTTCTCGGGCTTCGAGGCCTTGAAGTCGAAGGAGTCGATGTCGCAGGAGAAGATCGCGACGTTGCGGTTGCCGAGATAGGTGACCATCTCCGGCGGGTGCTGGAGCGCCGGGAAGCGGAAGAACGGCGAGGGCGAGATGCCGCCGAGCGCCCATTTCACCGCGGAAAGACCCTTCTCGATCTCTTCCTTGCGCTGCTGCTCGCTGAGCTTCTTGTTGTTGAGGTTGGCGTGCGACCAGGTGTGGGTGCCCACGGTGTGGCCGGCCGCGTAGACCTGCTTCAGGATCTCCGGCTCATAGGTCGCGTGCTTGCCGATCGAGAAGAAGATGCCGGTGGTGCATTCGTCGGCGAGCGCCTTCAGCACCGCGGGTGTGTTCTTCGGCCATGGACCGTCGTCGAAGGTCAGCACCACCTCCTTGTCGCGCAGGAAGTCGAGCTCCTTGAAATGCTCGAAGCCAAAGCCGGGGCCACCCGTGGTGTCGATCTCGACGGTGCGGGCGACGCCGAGTGCGCCGGGCGTGTTGCAGGCGGCACGGGCAGGCTGCGGCGCTTGCTTCGGCGGCGGTGGGAAGGCCGGTTGCGCCGGTGCGGCGGCTGCAGCCGCGGGAGCAGCAGGTGCTGGAGCGGGCACTGCGGCGGGTGCCGCCTGGGTAGCGGCTGCAGGTTTTGCCGCGGGGGTCTGCGACCAAGCCGCGCCTGTCAACGCAACTGACATCGCGCTTGCCAAAATCAGTCCTGCTGCCACACGCATGGTGTTGTCCTCGAGATTGATCCCGTTGTTCTGCCGTGGCTTTTCGCTTCCGGCAAAACCATCCTGCCCCAAACAATCCTAGCCTAGATGGTGGGCCCTCGCCATTGCAACGGCTGTTTGGCGCCTCACCACAATTGTGCCCAACCGGATTGGGCTGCGGCCCGTCAGCTGTCGGCCAGCGTCTTGGCGATTGCCGTCTTGATCCGCGTGTCGGCCGGCTCGACCGTGGATGCAAAGACGTCGGCGATGTAGCCGTCACGGCCGATCAGATATTTGTGGAAGTTCCATTTCGGGACCTCCTTTGGCCGCGCCTCTGCCGCCCATTTGTAGAACGGATGCGCCTTCGCACCGACCACGACGGCCTTGGCCGCAATCGGGAAGGTAACGCCATATTGGTGGTGCGCGGTTTCCGAGATCTCGCTGATGCCGCCGGGCTCCTGTCCGCCAAAATCGTTGGAGGGAACGCCGATCACGGTGAGCCCGCGTTCGCGAAACTCGCTCCAGATTTCTTGCAGGCCGGCATATTGCGGCGTGTAACCGCAGAGCGAGGCGGTGTTGACCACCAGCAGCGGCTTGCCGGTGAAAGCCGCAAGGCGGATGTCGTCGCCTGACAATGCAGGGAAGGAAAAGGCGTAGGCCGGTATACGGCTCATGCCGCCGTTGGCCAATGCGCGAGTTGCGGATGCGGCCGTCGTCAGAAGCGCGGCGAGCATGGTCCTGCGGTTCAGCATGGCGGCGTCCCCCGACCTGATCCGGGACTCACCTTACTCCGCCGCGGCGATCAGCCTGCTCAACACCACGTTATCTGACGCGATCTGACGCGGCGAACTGCTCAGTAGAGCCGCACGATGAAGTCGGTGCCTTCGCCGGTCTCGCCCTGGTTGATGCCCTGATCGGAGATGATGATCGATCCGCCCGACGTCAGCATCTCGTTGATCTTGACCATGGTGTCGGCAGGGATCGAGACGCGGTCGAGCGCCTCGGCCGGGCTGTCCGGTGTCACCACCGGCTTGATGGCGACGGGGATGACGGCGGCACCACTCTGGCGGCGTGTCGCGCGGCCGTCATCTTCGCGCGCGGCAGAGCGGACGGACACTGGCAAGGACACCACCGACCAATGCAGCGCATTGGCATCGGCTTTGTCGACTTCGGCGGTGAAGACATGCGTGCCGAGCGGCCGATCGCTCGCTGCGATCGTGACGGGCACCTCGAATAGCGGCGCAAAGTTCTGCCGCACGTAGAGCTTGGAATCCTTGCGGCTGATGAAGACCGCGATCTGGCCGGCGCGCTTGGGCGCTTCCGGCTTTGCGGCCGGCGCCGGATCGGCGGCGCGGGTTTCGTCCTTCGTGACGTCGGGCATGGCGGCCTGTGCCGGCGCGGTGGCTGGTGCATCGGACGTCTTCGCGGGCTCGGACTTTGCGGTGTCAGACTTTGCGGCGTTAGACTTTACGGCGTCAGACTTGGCAGCCTCTACCTTGTCTCCGGCAGCCGTCGAAGCCTTGGTCGTTTCTTTGGTCGTTTCTTTAAGCGCCTCCGCGGCTTCGACAGGCTTCGCTTCGGTGCTTGCGGGTTCCTGTGGTTTGGCCGCGTCAGATGCCTCAGCGGTCTTGGTCTCAGGCTTTGCCGTCGGCTCGGTCTGGGTCGATGCCGCGGCTTCGCCGCGGGTCGGCGCATTGCCGGTGGTCACGTCCGACATTACGGTGTGGCCTACCGACGAGCGCAGCTCGAGCGCGCCGTCGGCGCTGGCGGTCTTCGTTTCAGCCGGCTTGGCTTCGGCGGCCCAGGTATTGGCCGCGTCCTTGTCGGCCTTGTCGCTGGCATTGGTCTGCGGCTCCAGGCTGGCCGCGGGTTGCGGCGGCACGCGCACGGAGGCGAGCAGCGGATGTGAGAAGTTCTGCGGCGATATCTGGCGGGGCGAAACGATCACGCGCGCGCCCATCCTGGTCCAGTTCCACATCTTCACCGCGAACGCCATCGGCATGCGGATGCAGCCATGCGAGGCCGGATAGCCCGGCAGCACGCCGGCATGCATGGCGATGCCGGACCACGTGACCCGCTGCATGTACGGCATCGGCGCGCCGCTATAGATGTTGGAGTGGTGGAATTTGTGCTTTTGGATGACACTGAACACACCCATCGGCGTCGAATGGCCCTTCATGCCCGTCGACACCGGAGATTCCGCGAACACGCCGTTGGTGTCGTAGACCGTGACTCTCTGCCGGTCGATCGAGACGACGATGACGAGAGGACCTTGCGGTTTCGTGCCGGCTTCTTTCTCGGCAACGACGCCTTTCTTGCCCGCGGCGCCGCGCTTCTGTGGCTTCTGGCGCGGGACTTCGGAATGGCGCTCCTGGCGCCCGTAGAACCCGTCGGAATAATCCGTCCAGTAATAAAACGCTGCGTCTGCCTGGCTTGCCGTACCGATTGCACCCGCCGCCGTCAAAATGGCGACCTGCCAAAGCCGCGTCGGTTTGGCAGAAAAACCGGACCCTTTCACGCTATTCATCTTCCAATCCACAATCCAAACCAGATGTTAGTCTCTCAGAGGGGATACGCGTTCACCAGCACGGCAGTTCTGCCATCAGCTACTTTTGTCCAAACCGTAGCAAGAAAGCCTCACGGAGCGGTAAACGGCGGGCGTGTCGGATTGCGGGCCGTCTTCCTGATCGGCCGCCAGATGCCTACATTGCAGGGACTTGTTATCGGAGAACTTCATGTCATCTCGTTTCCCCGGTCGTTCCGGCATCCGCTTGAAAGGCCTCGCTTTATTCTTCCTGGCGCTGACCGGGTCGGCAACGTCCGCCTCCGCCGCGGACGAGCCCGATCTGATCTTCCGCCGATCGACCGTGTTCAAATGGATGAGCCCGAACGACAAGCTCGCGACCTACGGCTTGGACGATCCTGAGGTTGAGGGCGTGGCCTGTCATTTCACGATACCGGAGAAGGGCGGCTTCAAGGGCTGGTTGGGCCTTGCCGAGGAGGTTTCGGACATCTCACTCGCCTGCCGTCAGGTCGGCCCGATCAAGTTCAAGAACAAGATGGAGCAGGGCGACGACATGTTCCGCCAGCGCCGCTCGCTGTTCTTCAAGAAGATGCAGATCGTTCGCGGCTGCGACGCCAAGCGCAACGTGCTGGTCTACATGGTTTATTCGGACAGGCTGATCGAGGGTTCACCGAAGAACTCGACCTCGACCGTACCGATCATGCCATGGGGGCCTGCGGACGCAAACGTCCAGAAGTGCGGCGAATTCTTCACTCAGTGACGCGCTTGCGTTCACTCAATGACGTTTGCGTTCACTCAGTGATGCCTGCGCGGCAGGCGCGGGGCTTTGCAAGATGCGAGCCGGTCAGCCGCACGAACATCTGTGGCACGGCCTCAAAGCCGCGGCTCGATTGCAGCACCATTTCGCCGGGCGAGGTGGCGCCGCTGCGAACGGGTCGTTGATCTCCGCGGTCTGTCCGTAGGTCCGCATCGCGCGGCCGTGCGCGATCTTGCGCCATCATGATGGCCATTCCTCAAATGAGCGCGCCCAGTGATCCGGACTCCAGGTTTCGATGGCTTGGGTCGCAGCCGAAGCGCCCCCGGTTCAACAGGGCCCAGCCTTCGTTCGGCTTCGCTTCAGCAGAAAAACGTAAAATGCATGTGAAGCGTGCGAGGCGGGACCATGACGGCGCCTATCGTCCGGCGCACGTCCGAGCTCGCACGGAACCTGCCAACGACATTCGGCAGCGGCACGACCCATTTGAAAACACTGAGATTTTCCGCCGAATGTGTCGTCGCCCCGAGCGGGACGAAACAATTCTCACGGAGATGAAACCATTTTCGGCCTTTGGCGCATCACACGCGAAACCGCCCATGGTTATCAACCTCACAACGACGACGGCTCACCGCCGGCCACCGAATTCGGAGACAAGTCCATGCGCACGCTCAGCCTCATCCTTGCTTTTGGTTTCGTGCTCGCCGGCTCCTCATTCGCGGGCTCGCCGGACGGCAATCTCCCGGGTGTCGGCACCTTCCGGTACAGCGGCTCGCCAATCACGACCACTGCGCCGCAGCCGATCGTGGTCGCCGCGCGCTTCTGATCGCCAACAACGAAAAAACAGCCGATAAAGGCCATCATGCTTGTTCGTTTCGGCGCTGCGGCGTTCATATCTGTTCTGACGATCAGTGCCGCCCAGGCCCAGGTGCGTTCGCCCGCGAGGCTGCCGGATCCCCGGACCGAATTCGTGCGTCAGTGTGCGCCGCGCATGCTCGGGCGCTGGGAACATCCGGAGGAAGTCTGCGGCTGCCTGCACGACCATGCCGCCGCGGTCGTCGAGGATCGGGATTTGCGCGAGGCGCTGCTGCGCGGCATCAGCGAGACCGGCGTGCCGACGATCGAGACCGATTGGGTGCCGACGTCCAAGCAAGGCGAGATCGGGCCGACCTTCACCAAAATCGCCAAGCCGACCCTGCAATGCATGTTCGATCCGGCCAAATCGTAGCCGTCACCTCGATCTTGGACCGTGTCGCGGCATGCAGACGCTGGTCCGCGCCACGCCCTTCTCGGTCATCTTGGCGCCGCGCACTTCCTTGATCTGTCCGGCGGGGCAGGTTCCGTCATCCACCTGAACGCGCTGGCCGAGCTTGAGATCGACGATGTCCTGCTCGCGTCCGATCGTGCCTGCGTGCGCCGTCGCGGCGAGTGCGATGGAGATCAGGAGCGAGAGTCCAGTCGCACGGCACAGCAGCATGGTGTGAGGTCCCCATCGATGCCGCAATGTAGGGAGCGGCAGCCGATTCTCATAGTGAACGTTCGTCATGCCCGCCAGGCCGGCTTGCTCCTCGCACGCAAGGCCGCGCGCGATTCCCGCGCGAGCCGCTCGGCGGAAGCCACGAGCTTCGGAACCGAGTGGCCGGAAAATCCCAGCACGAAACCGGGCAGGGGACGTGCCCGTGAATAGGTGTCGGCCAATAGCCAGCCTTCGGCGCCGGCGGCCTGCTTGGCTTCTGCCGCAACGGGCAGGTCCACCGAGGGATCGAACCGGGCGACAAGATGCAGACCCTGTGACGGGACCGGCACCGACAGCACGCCGTCGGATGCGGCTTCCAGGGTCTCGGCCAGCGCGTCGCGCGCCTCGCGGTACAGCTTGCGCACCCGCTTCAGGTTCGCGGCAAACGCGCCGGAGTTGAGCATGTCGGCCACCGCGCCCTCCATCAGCGTGCCGGGAAACCGGTCGAGCGCGGCCCGCGCGGCGGTGACGTCCGCGATCAGGCGCTCGGGCAGGGCGCAATAGCCGATGCGCAGGCCCGGAAACAGCGTCTTGGCGAACGTGCCCATGTAGATCACGCGCTGGAGGTGATCGATGCCTGCAAGCGACATCAGCGGCGCGCCATCATAACGGAACTCACTGTCGTAATCGTCCTCCAGCACGAAGGCGCCAGCCTGCTTCGCCCAGTCCAGCAGCTCGAGCCGCCGCGGCATCGACATCTGCACGCCCAGCGGAAACTGGTGCGACGGCGTCACATAGGCTGCGCGCGCGGACCGCGCCGCATTGCGGCCCCTGGCGACACGCATGCCGTGCGCGTCGACGGGAACGGGCACGGCGCGATAGCCGCAATGCGCGATGGTTTTCCGCGCAGCCGGGTAGCCGGGGTCTTCGCACCAAACCTGGTCGTTCGGCTTCAGGATCGCGCTCAGCACGATGCGTAGCGCATGCAGCGTGCCTGACGTCAGCATGATCTGATCGGGATCGCAGCGCAGGCCACGCGCCGACAAAAGATGATCGGCGATGGCGGCACGCAGCTCGCGGCTTCCACGAGGATCGCCATAATGCAGATGCTCCGCGCCGAAGGCGCGCATGCGCCGGCCGATGAAGGCGCGGAAACGCTGCACGGCGCGCGCGTCGATATGGGTGCAGCCGAGCGAAAACGCGCCTTGTCCTGGCGTTCCGACGATGATCTTCGGTCGCTTCGGCTCGGCCGCGCGCGCGGGGATACGCGCGGCGACGAACGTGCCGGAGCCGACGGTGGCGTCGGCAAAGCCGTCGGCGATCAGGCGCTCATAGGCGGTGACGACGGCGTTGCGCCGAAAGCCGGTCTGTTTGGCCAGCGTGCGCGATGGCGGCAGCGGCTCCCCGGGTTTCACCAGACCGCCGACGATCATCTCGCACAGTGCCTGATACAGCCGGTGCGCCGACGAGGCGGCGGCCGTGATGTGCGGGCCCGTGAGGTCGAGCGGCAGCTCGGCCTTGGCCGGCGAGGGGACAGAATTGGTCGGAATTTTTTGCATGGAATTGGCACTATCGCAGACCAAATCCAAGGCTACAACTGCTCGGGAATTGTACCAGTCCGACAGGAGCGGCCGTGAGCCAGACCGAGAGCCAAAATTCCTATCCGACGTCCGCGCGCAACCAGGTGAAGCGCCGTCACGACCGCGGCTTCTACGATCACGATACCGTTCATCGCATCCTGGATTCCTCGATGCTCTGCCATGTCTCTTACGCGATCGACGGCCAACCCTATTGCACACCCACTTTCTTCTGGCGCGAACGGACCAAGCTGTACTGGCACGGATCGAGCGCCAGCCGCATGCTGCGCAACCAGACCAAGGGCGAACGCGTGTGCCTGACGGTCGCCCATCTCGACAGCCTAGTGCTGGCACGCTGCGGGTTCAATCACTCGGCCGACTACCGTGCGGTGATGGCGTTCGGCACCGCCTATCTCGTCACCGATCCAGAGGAGAAAGAGCGCGCGGTGATCGCCATGGTCGACCGCTTCTTCCCGGATCGCACCGCAAGCCTACGGGCGACCAATACGCAGGAGATCAAGGCGACCTCCTTCATCGCGATGGAGATCGAGGAAGCCTCCGCGAAAGTCCGTGCCAAGGGTGTCGCCGACGATGACGAGGACTACGAATTGCCGATCTATGCCGAGCGCATTCCGGTGCGCACCGTGCTCGGCGCGCCGGAACCTTGCCCGCGGCTGCTCGAGGGCGTGAGCCGGCCGGCGACACTGAATGGCTATTCCGAGGGCCGGCTGCTCGAAGATGCATTGCGGGATGCCTATTTTGCAGAGTACCCGAACGGCTGAAATCGGCTAGCTTGCGCTCCATCGATGATCTGAATGCCCAATTGGAGTTGCCTGATGAATGCCGAAACGCAGCAGAGGATTCTTGGCGCCGTCGACGCCGGCTTCGAAGCCCAGCTTGCGATCACAAGCGATTTCGTCGCGATCCCCTCGACCCGCGGGGCGGAGGGACCGTGCCAGGACATGATCGGCGACCTTCTGCGCGAGCGCGGCTACGAGGTCGACGACTGGCACATCAATGTCGACGACCTCAAGGATCTGCGCGGCTTCGGGCCCATCGAGCATGACTTCTCGAAGGCGCGCTCGGTGGTCGGGACCTATCGTCCGCAAACGAATGGCGGCAAATCGCTGATCCTGCAGGGCCACTGCGACGTCGTGCCCGCGGGGCCGCTGGAACTGTGGGACACCCCGCCATTCTCGCCCGTCATCAAGGACGGCAAGATGTTCGGCCGCGGTGCCTGCGACATGAAGTCGGGCACCATCGCAGCCCTGTCAGCGCTCGATGCGATCAAGGTCGCGGGCCTCAAGCCGACGGCGCGGATTCATTTCCAGTCCGTGATCGAGGAGGAGAGCACCGGCGTCGGTGCGCTCTCGACGCTTCAGCGCGGCTATCGTGCGGACGCCTGCTTCATCCCTGAGCCGACCGGCGGCAAGATGGTGCGCTCGCAGGTCGGCGTGATCTGGTTTCGTCTGCGCGTGAAGGGCCATCCGACCCACGTTGCCTTCGCCGGCTCCGGCGCGAACGCAATCATGGCTGCCTATCATTTGATCCAGTCGCTGCAAAAGCTTGAGGTCGAGTGGAACGAGCGTGCGAAAGCCGATCGGCACTTCAAGACGCTGAACCATCCCATCAACTTCAACCCCGGCATCATCAAGGGCGGCGACTGGGCTTCCAGCGTGCCGGCCTGGTGCGACGTCGATTGCCGCATTGCAGTGTTGCCAGGCTGGTCGATCGCCGATCACCAGAAGGAGATCATGGCCTGCGTTGCGGCTGCCGCGCGCAACCACCGCTTTCTCGCCAACAATCCGCCGGAGATCGAATGGTCGGGCTTCTTGTCGGAGGGGTATGAACTGACTGACGCCGCCGCGCCCGAGGCGGCGTTCGGCAAGGCCTTCAACACCGTCTATGGCGGCGAGGTCGAAGACCTCGTCTTCACCGCGCTCACCGACACCCGCTTCTATGGCCTCAATCACGGTATCCCAAGCCTCTGCTTCGGCGCGAGCGGCGGCGAGATGCACGGCTTCAATGAATTCGTCGATCTGGACTCGCTAAGGAAGACGACCAAGGCGATGGCGCTGTTCATCGCGGATTGGTGCGGGGTCGAGAAGGGGTAGGTCTCGTGTCCCGGCTCTGCGGCGTAGCGCGAAGCTGTGCGCCGCAGAGCCGGGACCCACGTCACCGCACACGTTGGACCCCGGTTCAGCAGCGCACCGCTTCGCGCTGCGCTGCGCCCGGGGAACGAACCAGACAAAGCTTCGCCTGCCCAATCCACCGGCGCCCCAAATCCTTTAAGCTTAAACTAAAGACTAGGATGCCGCCCGCGCCGGTGGCAGACTGGCGTCAGGTCCACAAGGCCTGAGTCCGTCGAGGAAGCAGCGATGCGCGATTGGGATGATGCTTACGCCAATTCAGCCCATATCCCGGGCTCGGACAAGATGCCGGCGCAATGGACAGAGCGGGCGGCGGCTTATCGCGCCGGGCTGAAAGATTTTCACGCTGACATCGCCTATGGTCCGGCTGAGCGCCAACGCCTCGACCTGATCCTGCCCGACGGCGACAGCAAGGGCCTCGTCGTGTTCGTCCACGGCGGCTACTGGATGCGCTTCGACAAATCGACATGGACTGATCTCGCCGAAGGCGCGCGCCATCACGGCTGGACGGTGGCATTGCCGAGCTACACGCTGGCGCCATCCGCGCGCATCTCAGACATCACCGCCGAGATCACCGCCGCCATCTCCAAGGCGGCTTCGCTCGTCGCAGGCCCGATCCGGCTCGCCGGCCACTCCGCCGGCGGGCATCTCGTCACGCGCATGCTGTGCAATGATAGCCGGCTCGAGCCCGCCGTCTTCAACCGCATCGTCGGCACGCTCTCGATCAGCGGGCTGCATGATCTGCGTCCGCTGCTCAAGACCAGAATGAACGAAACGCTTGGCATGACGATGGAGGAGGCGACGCTGGAAAGCGCGGCGCTGCATCTGCCGCGCGGGCATTCGCCCGTGACCGCCTGGGTCGGCGGCAACGAGCGCCCCGAATTCATTCGCCAGTCCGATCTGATGGCCAATGTCTGGACTGGATTCGACGTGTCGACGCGTCTCGTTGTCGATCCCGGGCTGAACCATTTCACCGTGATCGACGCCCTCAAGGACCCGTCATCGCCAATCACCGCACGCCTGATCGGCCTCGACTGACGAGGCCTGGAAGATCGATCGAAAGGGCCTGTCATGACGTCCAGCGACTACGATCCCGCAAGCGACGGCGCCGAAACCGATTTTGCCCGGCGCATGTCTTACGGCAATTATCTGGCGCTGGATGCGATTCTCGGCGCGCAGCATCCGCTCTCGGAAGCGCATGACGAGATGCTGTTCATCATCCAGCATCAGACCACCGAACTCTGGATGCGGCTCGCAATCCACGAGCTCAGCGCCGCACGCCGCGCGATCGGAAAGGACGAGGTCGCTCCCGCGATGAAGATGCTGGCACGGATGTCGCGCATCTTTGAACAGCTCAACAATGCCTGGGACGTGCTGCGCACCATGACGCCCAGCGAGTACACGCGCTTCCGCTCGCAGCTTGGCCAGTCCTCAGGCTTCCAGTCGCGGCAATACCGGCTGATCGAATTCCTGCTTGGCAACCGCAACCACGCCATGCTCAAGCCGCACGCGCACGATGTGGAAACCACGCAGCTGCTCGAAGCCGAGCTGGCGACGCCAAGCCTCTATGACGAGGTGCTGCGGCTCGCCGACCGCAACGGGCTCAAGATGCCTGCGGCCGTGCTGGCGCGCGATGTTCGCGAGACCCATAGCTTCAACGAGGGCGTGCTGCAGGCTTGGCGTATCGTCTACGAGGCGCCGGAAACGCATTGGATGCTCTACGAGGTCGCCGAAAAGCTGGTCGATTTCGAGGATTATTTCCGGCGCTGGCGTTTCAACCATGTGACGACGGTCGAGCGCGTCATCGGCTTCAAGCGCGGCACCGGCGGCACCGGCGGCGTCAGCTATCTCAAGCGCATGCTGGAGGTGGAGCTGTTCCCTGAACTCTGGCGCGTGCGCACGATCCTGTAGAGATTTTCATGACCAAGCTTCGCGTCTACGACGACACCAAAGCGCTGTTCCATTTGCCCGATGGTGTAATCTATCTCGACGGTAATTCGCTCGGCGCGTTGCCGCTTGGCGTGGCCGAGCGTGTCAGCCGCGTCATCACCGCCGAGTGGGGTGACCAGTTGATCCGCGCCTGGAACAGCGCGGGCTGGTATGCCCAGCCGCGCCATGTCGGCGATCGCATCGCACGACTGATCGGTGCGGAAGCCGGCTCAGTGATGGTGGGCGATACTCTGTCGCTGAAAGTCTATCAAGCGCTCGCGGCCGCGCTCGACATGAACGCGTCGCGCAAGGTCGTCCTGTCAGACGCCGGCAATTTCCCGACCGACCTCTACATGGCCGAAGGCCTGATCGCGACGCTCGGCCGTGGCCATCAATTGCGCCTGGTGGCGCCGGAGGAGATCGAGGCTTCGTTGTCGGAGGAGATCGCGGTGCTCTACATCACCGAGGTCGATTACCGCACCGGACGACGCCACGACATCTCGAAGCTGACCGCAAGAGCGCATGCGCTCGGCATTGTCACGGTCTGGGACCTCGCGCATTCGGCCGGCGCACTGCCGGTTGACCTTGCCGGCACCGGCGCTGATTTCGCCGCCGGGTGCACCTACAAATACATCAACGCCGGCCCCGGCGCGCCGGCCTTCCTCTACGTCGCGCCGCGCCACGCCGACAGCGTGCGCGCCGCGCTGTCGGGGTGGATGGGCCACGCAAAGCCGTTCGCGTTCGAATTGGCCTATGCGGCTGCGGGCGGCGTCGAGCGCATGCGCATCGGGACACCTCCAGTGCTGGCGATGGCGGCGCTGGAGGCCTCGCTCGATATCTGGGACAGGGTCGATATCGCGGAGGTCCGGGCCCGCTCGCTGGCGCTCGGCGATCTCCTCATCAGCGAAGTCGAGCGCCGCTGCCCGCAGCTGACGCTCGTTACCCCGCGCGCCCATGAGCGCCGCGGCTCGCAAGTCTCGTTCGCCTTCGAGGGCGGCTATGCCGCGATGCAGGCCCTCATCGCCCGCGGCGTCATCGGCGATTTCCGCGCGCCTGACATCATGAGGTTCGGCATCACGCCGCTGTATATCGGCGAGGCCGAGGTCATGAAGGCAGCCGAGATCATCGAGGAGGTGATCGCAGGCCAAGTGTGGCGGCGGCCGGAGTATCAGGTCGTGAATGCGGTGACTTGAGAAGGGGCTGCCGTGAAGTGGCGCATGGCGGCACCATAAGCGCAAACGCTTCGTCCAATGTCACGGCGGCTATTACCTCGGACGTCATTGCTTTGCCGCGCGAAGCAATTCACGCTGAGGCAACAATGAATTGGGAGGAGATCCGATGACGCCGCTCGAGAAACTTAAAGCGATGAAGATGCCGTTCGCCGAGCTTAAGGGCGTCGAGTTCGTCGAGGCCGGGAAAGATCGCGTGGTGGCGCGGATGATGGTCAGGCCGGATCTCTGCACCCTCCACCACACCATCCACGGCGGCGCAGTGATGGCGCTGGCCGATTCCGTTGGCGCTGCGGCGACCGTGATCAACCTGCCGGAGGACGCCAAGGGTACGACCACGCTCGAGAGCAAGACCAATTTCATCGGCGGGGCCAAGGAGGGAACCACGGTCGTCGCGACCGCTACCCCGATCCACCGGGGCCGGCGGACCCAGGTCTGGACCACCCGGCTGGAGACCGAGGACGGCAAGCTGGTCGCGGTGGTGACCCAGACCCAGCTGGTCCTCGTATGAATACGGCGGGTTGATTTTGTTAACGAATTAGTCGTTTCCGATGCCCGAAACTTGGGCAGGTTCTCGTCTTGAAAAATTTGTTGCGATGCACAATATTGGAGGTCTAGGGATTCGAACGCCTCCTCGAGGGACACCAAGAGGAGTTTAGACTTGTCACTCGAAGCAGATTTCGCACTTGAAGAAACTAACCGCACGAAGTCCGTTCAGGGCTATGTGCGGACCTTGAGCCAACAGGAAGAATTGCCGCTTTTGCGCGATCACCTGCTGAGGCTCGATGCCGGAAGCCGGCACGACCGTTTCAACGGTTTTCTCGACGACAGTTTTATCGAGCGTTATGCCGCCCGCTGTGCCGAGGACGGCACTGTGATCGTCGCCTACATCGTCGACGGCGTGGTCCGCGGTGCAGCCGAGCTGCATCCGCCTGAGGACGATTCACTGCCCGAGGTCGCCTTCAGCGTGGAGGCCTCAGCGCGGCGCCAGAACGTCGGCACCGTGCTGTTCAGCCGCCTGATCGCGGAAGCGCGCTGGAAAGGCTACAAGCGCCTGCGCATCACCACGGGCGCCGAGAATCACGCGATGCGGGCGCTTGCCAGGAAGTTCGGGGCGGATCTGCAATTCCGCTATGGCGAATCGACCGGGACGATCGATCTCGCCAGGGCACCTGAGGACGAACTCGCCGATCTCGCCGCCTCGCCATTCACGGCCGGCCGCGCTCTGCTCAGCTTCAACTCGACCTGCTGGAAGATCATCTCCAGCATCTATGGCAATCGCGCCGCCTGACCTGAAACAGCCGACTGGAATCAAAAAAGCGGACCGGCAAAACTGGTCCGCTTTCGTATTGGAAACAGAGAACTGAGCGCTCAGGTGCCGGTGCGCTTGTCGTTGCCGAAGCGGCGCACGACGCGGCGTTCGACCACCACCGAGCGCTGGGCGCCCTGTTCGCCGGCGATCACGCGGGTCGAGGTGATGCGGCTGTTGGTGCGAACCTGCTTCTTGACCTCGGCCTGGACGACATCGAGCGGCATGCCCATCAGGGCTGCGGCGATCTCGGCCTGCTGCTCCTGATCGTCAGTGATGCCGACGGCGGCGAAGATCGCCTCGTCCAGGGTCGGCGGATCGTGGCGCACGCGCCGCGTGCCATATTTGGTATTCCAGTCTGTGTTCATAACGGCCTCGTTTCGATGCCGGGATACCTAGTGCCGTCCATGTTGCATTGCAATATGAATTTCATGTGGCAGCTCAGCTATGCACCGGTTGGGTGTCAGGGCGGTGACGCGACACCCTCAACAACCTCAGCCCGCTGTTGCGGCCAGCGCTTCAGCGCCGCGCGTCCGGCCTCGGTCAGCCCGTAGATTCCCCGCTCCGTGCGTTCGAACCAGCCATACACATTGTTAAGCATGATCTTGCCGGCATCGGGACAGCGTTGGCGCAATTCGACCACGCGCCGCGGGCCGGCCGCAAGCTCCGAGGCGCAGGCGAGAGCCTGCTGCCGATAGGCCGTCATGATCGGCGCGCGGGTGCTGCCGCCCAGCACAGGATCGCCCTGGCGGCGCTGATGCTCTGCGACCAGGCGCGAACGGACCTTCGGCTCGCGGCGCGGAGCTGCCGTCGGCGGCTTCACCAGCACCTCGACCTGGCCGCGGTCGGTCACTCCGAGCATACCGAAGCCGAGACGGCGGCAGAGATTGCGATAGCGCGCGTCAGTCTCGCGTCCCTTGCCGCGCGCTGACATCTTTGCGGCGATCCAGACCTCGTCGCCGGCGGGTGCGCGGTCGACCGCCTGAAGAATCAGCTCGAGATTGAAGGCGAGCTTGAGCTCGCCGATCACTACGACAGGCGGATCGCCGGCGCTGAGGCCCACGAGATCGCAGCCGACGATCTCGCCCTTGACCGTGAAGCCCAGCTCTTCGAGGAAGCGTTTGACAGGCAGATAGAGCGTGGTTTCCACGGCACGTCCGATCGGAGAATCAGTTGCGGGCAGTGTAGAGCTTTCCTGGTCCCGATTGAATCGGAGCAGGGGCAGAGACAATCAAGCCGGTATGCGACTAAACCCGCCCGCCCACCGGGATCAGCGCGCCGGTGACGCCGCTTGCGGCATCGCCGGCGAGGAACAGGATGACCTCCGCGAGCTCCTGGGGCGTCACCCACTTGGCGAAGTCCGCTTTCGGCATGTCGGCGCGGTTGGCCTTAGTGTCGATGATCGAAGGGAGCACTGCGTTCACCGTGACCTTGCCTTTCCACTCGCTCGCAAGCGCCTCGGTGAGGCGATGGACGCCGGCTTTCGACGCCGCATAGGGGCCCATGCCCGAGCCGGCCTGAAGCGCGCCCATGGCGCCGATATTGACGATGCGACCGGCATTGGAGGCGGCCAGATGCGGCAGCGCCGCGTGCGAGGCGTTGAGCGCCGTCAGCACGTTGAGCGCATGCATGCGCTGCCATGTCTTGATGTCGCCGTCGCCGATGGTCTCGAACGCGAATCCGCCGGCGATGTTGATCAACCCATCGAGCTTGCCGAAGTGCTTCGCGGCCGCATCGACCGCCGTCTTCGCCTGCGCCGCGTCGGACAGATCGACGCCGCCGATCTCGATGCGTTCAGGCGTCGCGGAGATTTGCGATGGCGCATGGTCGATGCCGGCGACGCGCGCGCCGCGCGACTGCGCGGCCTCGGCGACGACTTTTCCAAGTGCGCCGAGTGCTCCGGTCACGATCAGAACCTTGCCTTGCATCGTCGTTCTCCCGGCGCGGCCGATTGAGATTTACGGCGCTTACGATTGCAGATAACGCGCCTTCAGCGCGGTCCGCTCCGGCGTGCCGAGCTTGAGGCCGTCGCGCAAGTAGGTTTCGAGATCGCCATATTCCTTGCCGATGGCTTCGAAAGCCGCGGCAAGATACGAGGCATCGACGTTACCGATGGCGTTGCGGACGTCCTCGGGCAGATCGGTGGCGGCCGTCGCATCGCGCTTGTAGTGCTGGTTGGTCAGCAGGTAGTCCTCGGCAATGACCTCGTCGGCGACGCCGAGCGCATGCAGGATGAGCGCGCTGGCAAAGCCGGTGCGATCCTTGCCGGCGGTGCAGTGAATGATGAGCGGGGCGCGGTCCTCCAGGAGATGACCGAACAGGTTGCGGAAACTGGCCGTGTTGTGGCGGACATAATTGCGATAGGATTCGCGCATGAGTTCGAGCGCGACCGGCGCGGTCAGCGAGCCCCGGGCGAGCTCGGCGCGCAATGCGGCCACGACCGTCGGTTCGATCGGCAGTGAATGCACGGCGATCTCGTTCACCACACAGACGTCCGCCGTCCGCTCCTCGACACCACGAAAGTCGAACGCGCTGCGCACGCCGAGCGCACGGACGATCTCGATATCCGCGACGGTGAGCTGGCCGAGATGGTTGGAGCGGAAGATGTGCCGCCAGCGCGTGGTACGGCCATCTGCGGTCGGATAGCCGCCGAGGTCGCGAAAATTGCTGGCGCCTTGCAGGGCGAGGTGGCGAGCGGGAGCAACTTGTAAAGAGGAGTCTTGTAAAGAGGAGTCTTGCATGAGATCAGCTTGGGTTATGGTTCCATGGACGCGCGACGGGCGTCCTTGAGATCTATTACAGGGGGCGATCATGGGCCGGCACAAGGCCATTCTTTTGGCGGTCGCCATGCTGGCGGGCGGAATTATCGGTGCACGGCAGGCCGATGCGCAGACGTTCCGGAGCTATCGCTGCGCCGATGGTACGCAGTTCATCGTTGGGTTTTATGACGAGGACAAGCGCGCCTTCCTCCAGATCGACGGCGAGCCGGTCACGCTCGCCAAGCGGCTGACGGTTTCCGGCGCGCGCTATTCGGGGGCGGGGATCACGCTTGTGATCGGCAAGACCGGGAGCACCACCGTCAGGCATCTGAAGCGGCCGGTCACGGCTTGTGCGGGGATCTGAACGGCGGCAATCCCGCAGGAATCAAAAAGGGCCAAAACATCGTTGTTTCGACCCTTTTTCAAACTGCCGCCGGTCGCCCAAGAGAGCGCGGCGATAACAAACCGACCACAGGCATTAGCGATCCCATTTCGGCTTGGCTTCGTCGATCGCGTCCTGATGATACCAGCTGCCGCTGCAGATCGTCTCGTTCACGGGGAGAGAGACGTGATCGGCAAGGCCGGTTTCACCGTAGCGGCGTCCTGCGAGCGCCGCGCGGCCCCCGACAGGGAATTGGTAGATCGTTGCAGATCCGTGACTCAGACCATTGTTCATCATTTCGATTTCTCCTCCGGCCCAGGCGATCGCCTCCATGGTGCGCCCGACTCGTTCGATTGTGGTTACTGGATTCCCCATATCGGCCGCGCATCCTCAAATGCAAAGTGCTGAAAAGGAAATCAGTTGCAGCCCATTTTGTAGGCAAGAAGCCTTCTGCATCCCCCAAGGCACCATGGCCGTGACCAACGCGTTGGCCATTCCAAAGGTTGCGGGCCGGGGCCAGCGCCTTTGCGAAAATTGCTGGACGCTGATGCGCGTTTCATCGGCAACCTCCGGCACGCGTTCGCCTGCTCCAGAATCAGGCGTTTTCAGCGGGATTTTTGCGGTGCAGCTTCACGCAAAGGTGCGCCGCTATGACGCACGCCGCGGTGGTCGATCTGCCTCGAGCGAGGGCAGGCCGGTAGCGGTGGAAAACCTCCCGCACTGCGGCCTTTTGGCACGTTAAATGCTTGTGAAGGGTCGGCCGATGGTGGCCGGGTAAACAATCGTGCGGGGGCCTACGGCCCCCACCTTTCGCATCATCTACAGAGAGGCTCAATGACCAAGTACAAGCTCGAGTACATCTGGCTCGACGGATATTCGCCGACTCCGAACTTGCGCGGCAAAACTCAGATCAAGGAATTTTCGTCGTTCCCCACGCTCGAGCAGCTTCCGCTCTGGGGCTTCGATGGCTCCTCCACCCAGCAGGCCGAGGGCCACAGCTCCGATTGCGTGCTGAAGCCGGTCGCCGTGTATCCCGACGCCGCGCGTGAGAACGGCGCGCTCGTGATGTGCGAAGTCATGATGCCCGATGGCAAGACCCCGCACTCCACCAACAAGCGCGCGACCATTCTCGACGATTCCGGCGCCTGGTTTGGCTTCGAGCAGGAATACTTCTTCTACAAGGACGGCCGTCCGCTCGGCTTCCCGGCCTCGGGCTATCCCGCGCCGCAGGGTCCGTACTACACCGGCGTCGGCTACGCGAACGTCGGCGGCGTCGCGCGCAAGATCGTCGAAGAGCATCTCAACCTCTGCCTCGCGGCAGGCATCAATCACGAAGGCATCAACGCGGAAGTTGCGAAGGGCCAGTGGGAATTCCAGATCTTCGGCAAGGGCTCCAAGAAGGCCGCTGACGAAATGTGGATGGCTCGCTACCTGTTGCTGCGTCTCACCGAGAGCTACGGCATCGACATCGAATTCCACTGCAAGCCGCTCGGCGACACCGACTGGAACGGCTCCGGCATGCACGCCAACTTCTCCACCGAGTATATGCGTACGGTCGGCGGCAAGGAGTACTTCGAGGCGCTGATGGCGGCCTTCGACAAGAACATCATGGACCATATCGCCGTCTACGGCCCGGACAACGACAAGCGTCTGACCGGCAAGCACGAGACCGCGCCGTGGAACAAGTTCAGCTACGGCATTGCCGATCGCGGTGCCTCGATCCGCGTTCCGCACTCCTTCGCCAACAACGGCTACAAGGGCTATCTGGAAGACCGCCGTCCGAACTCGCAAGGCGACCCATACCAGATCGCTTCGCAGATCCTGAAGACGATCGCGTCCGTGCCGGCCGACAAGAAGGCCGCGGCCTAAGATCCTCCCGGCCCGGGCTGGGGGACTGGCCCGGGTTGGACTTTGATCCGCCGGAGTCGAAAGACTCCGGCGGATTTTTGCATTCTGATGACAGCCTTGCGGAGGCCCCTCCGACCTCGATCGCGCGAAACTTGTCCATCGCCGCCGAAAGCGGGATAGAGTGCGTCTGGATGCACGCAGGGCCGGGGACGGCTGGTGTTTGAAGGCTTCTACAAGGTGAGATTTCAGCTCGGCGACGGGGTCGGCCGAAGTGTAATGCATGCCAGCAATGGCAAGATGCTGGGCGGCAATTCGGCGTTCGCCCATATCGGCACCTACGCGAAGACCGAAGGCGGCGTCGAGGTCGTGATCAGCACCGTTCGCCACAACCCCGACCCGAGCTACCGCGCCATGGCGGGGACCGACGACGCGACCTTGCTGGCCAAGGGTTGGGCCGACGGCGATCTCTATCGTTTCAAGGGCGAGATGAAAGAGCTGCCCGGCGTGCCCTTCCAGTCGTTGATGACGCCGATCACCGAAGACGAGGTGCCGATCGCCGGCGGCGTCGGCGAGGCCGGCATCGCCGACGGGCTCTACTCGATGCATCTGCGCATGCTCGACGGCGTCGACGGCGGTCTCACCGGCGTGATGCTGCTCAACAAGGGCCGCATCCTCGGCGGCGATGCCTCGTTCTACTATCTCGGCAGCTACACCGCCGCCAACGGGCGCTGGAAGGGCCAGATCCTCAATCAGGAGCACACGCCGGCCAAGGACGATCCGATCTTCGGCGGCCACGAGGTCGGCATCGGCTTCTCCGGCACCTATGACGCTGAGCAGGCGGTGCTGGAGGCGACGGCGCTCGCCGGCAAGCGCAGCCTGCGCCTGACCGCCGCCCTCAAGCTGATGCACCGCGCCTGATCGCTACAGGAATCGCTCATGGAAAACATTCGCATGCTCTCGACGCTCGGCCTGATGGGCGCGATGCGCAGCCTGTCCTCCGCCTTCGAAGACGCGACAGGCATCCATGTCGATGCCGACTTCGCGCCGACCCTGGCCTTGCTGAAGCGGCTGCGCGACGGCGAGGCCGCCGACCTCGTGATCCTCACCCGTGAGGGGCTCGACGAGATGATCGGCGAGGGCCGCGTGGTCGCCGAAAGCGCGGCCGACCTGGCGCGCTCCTTCGTCGGCATCGCGGTGCGGGCAGGGCAAGTGCATCCCGACATCTCCAGCGAAGCCGCATTGCGCAAGACGCTGCTCGCGGCGCGGTCCGTCGCCTATTCGCGGCTGGGTGCGAGCGGGGTTTATTTCGCGCAATTGATCGTGCGGATGGGGATCGCGGCAGAGATCAACGCCAAGGCTGCTATCGTCGAGCAAGGCTTTACCGCGGAGCGGCTCGCGAGCGGCGAAGCAGACCTCGCCGTGCAGCAGATCAGCGAGCTGAAGCAGGTCGAAGGCATCGAGGTGATCGGCCCGATCCCGCACGACCTGCAAACGCCGGCCGTGTTCTCCGCCGGCCGCATGGCGAGCGCAAAGCAAGCCGACGCAGCGGACCGGCTGCTGCGTTACCTGGCGTCGCCCGAGGTCGTCCCCGTGCTGCGCCAATCGGGACTCGAGCCTTGAACTTGCCGGGGCGGGGACCCAGCATAGTGTCCATGCGGATCTTCCTCGTTGTCATCCTCCTCACGCTTGCGGTGCCGGTGTCGGCGCATGCGCAATCGGCCGATCTCGTCCTGTGCGACCGGGTCGCCGCCGATCCCGGCGATCCCGACAAGCCGACCGATATGAGAGGCGTGACGGAGATTGCAGCTTCCGACGTCGCGACCGCGATCAAGTTCTGCAAGCAGGCCGCGTCGTCATCGTGGCGCGCGATGTTCGCGCTCGGCCGCGCCTATGCGGCCAACCGGCAGACGGCCGAAGCGATGGCTGCCTGGCGCAAGGCCGCCGACAAGGGATCGAGTGCGGCAATGGTCGAGCTCGGTGTGGCCTACGGCACCGGCTCCGGTGTCGCCAGGGATGAAGCGCAGGCGCGCAAATTGTTCGAGAAGGCGGCGCAGGCCGGCAATCCCCGCGGCGTCAGCAATCTCGCCGCGCTCGGCGGCACCGGCGGCGCCGCCCCGGCCGATCCCGCGCAGGCGCGCGCATTGCTCGGCAAGGCGGCCGAGACCAATGCGGAGGCGCAGTACCAGCTCGGTGTGATGCTCTCCGAAGGCACAGGCGGTGCGAAGGACGACGCCGCGGCGCGCGCGCTGTTCGAGAAAGCGGCGGCGCAAAATCATCCCGGCGCGCTGGAGCGGATGGGCGCCTTCGCGCAGGAAGGCCGCGGCGGGCCAAAGGACAAGGACGCCGCGAAATCCTATTACGAGCGCGCCGCAGCGCTCGGCGACGAGGATGCCAAGCAGGCGCTGGAGCGGCTGCGCTGTCCCTATGCGATCAAGGACAAGCAGGGCAAGCTCGTCACCACGCTGTGCTTCTGAGCGTCGCCGGAGGGAAGCGGTCTTTCGGCCGTTGGCAGGCAAGCGTGACGGAACCTGGCTCGTCCGTACACTGTTGATGGCGAGACAGAACGGAGTGCAACTATGATCCGCAAACTGGCATCCGGCGAATACCGCCTCTATTCACGCAAGGTGAATCCCAAGACCGGCAAGCGCCGCAACCTCGGCACATTCAGAAGCAGAGCTGCGGCCGAAAAGCACGAGCGCGAGGTGCAGTATTTCAAGCGTCACTGACGCATGAGGAGGGCCGTCCAGCGCCGGCCGCAACAAAAAAGTCGAAAAACAACCCCATGCACAGTAGCCAAGTCGTTGAAATCACTTGGCTGCTGAAATCACCCTTTTGGGTGAAATCGCTCATTGCGGATTTAGCGAAAGCAACTTGCTCCGTCGGGCAAAACAGGGGCATGATGGCATCATGGCAAGCGTGGCTCCGCGAATGGCCCTGCGCGGAAAAGCCGGATGGCCTTGGTGCGGCGGCGGTGCTAGTTAGCCGCTATTCCCTTTTATTTTACAGGTCAATTGCGTTGCTGGACGGACTTTACAAGGTTGAATACGGCATCCACGATGCGTTCGGCCGCAGCATCATGTGCTTGCATGACGGCAAGATGCTGGGCGGCAATTCGGCGTTCGCGCACCTTGGAACGTATCAGGAGCGCGACAACGGCGAGATCGTAGCCGAAGTGATCACCGAACGGCATAACGACGATCCTCACCACAAGCCGCTGATGGGCGCGGACGTCGCCTCGATCGGCGCACGCGGGCGATTAATCGGCGACCAGATTCGTCTCGCGGGCAGCGCGGACACCATGCCGGGGGGGCATTTCTGGGCCAATCTGACGCGGCTCGACGATGGAGCGCTGCCGCCACGCGGCACGATCGGAGCGGGTGGCATCGCCAACGGGCTCTACGGCATCGGCCTGCGCGCGCTCGACGGTGTCGATGCCGGACTCTCCGGTGTCATGCTGCTGATCGACGGCCGCATCCTGGGCGGAGATGCGTTCTTCTACTATCTCGGCTCCTATTCCTCGGCGGACGGCCGCTGGAAGGGCGAGATGCTCAACCAGGAGCATACGCCGGCGAAAGGCGAAAACCCCGTGTTCGGCGGCTACGAGGTCGGGATCGGCTTCTCCGGGACCTGCACGGCGGACAGCGGCGAGCTCGAAGGCATCGCGCTCGCCGGCAAGCGCAGCCTGCGCCTCGCGGCCTCGCTCAAGCTGATGAGAAGGGCCTAGGACGGTTACTCAAAGATCCGGGATGTCCGCTTGCGGGGATAAAGCGGCCTGACGTGCCACTCACGGCGAGGTTTGCAAGTGGGCCCGTTCGAGACGTGCCGGTCCGATCTGACCTTGTCCGCTTGCCCAGTCAGACCGGAAGTCATCGCCGCAGGGGCGAACCGACGCGATTGACCCAAAGCGGCCTTTTCAGAACGAATTTGCGGGGCAGTATTGGGAAAGTGCTTTTCAGTTCACGTTTTAATCCAGCAACCACAATGCCTTGCGGCAAGTTGCCGTTTTCGCATAGACCGCCAAAGCTATTCCGAGAATGATCATCGCTGCACTATTTTTGCGTGCGCGTCGGTATGGGAGATTCACATGACTATTCGAGCGAGAGCGCTGGCCGCTGCTTTATTGGGATCGATATGTGCATTGTCGCCCAAAGTTGCACAGGCGCAATGGCCGGATATCCGTGAGGCAAAGGCCATCGCCGAGGAAGGTTTCATCTACGGGCTGCCCATCGTCATGAACTACGCGGTGATGGACGAGTATGCGGTGGACAGGAACTCGGGACAATTCAAGGCGCCGTTCAATCAGATCAATAACGAGGCGAGGGTCTTCACCTACAAAGACACGGCCGTCATAACCCCCAATAGCGATACGCCGTATTCGATCTTGTGGACCGATCTGCGTGCCGAACCGATCGTTCTCTCAGTGCCGGCTGTCGAGAAGAGCCGCTATTATTCGGTGATGCTGTGCGACGGCAATACGTTCAATTACGGATATGTCGGTAGCCGCGCAACCGGCAGCGAGGCCGGTGACTATATGGTTGTCGGTCCCGATTGGCAGGGCGCCACGCCGCCCGGCATCAAAAAGGTCTTCCAGTCCTCAACGCAGTTTTCGGCCGTTGCCTACCGCACGCAACTTTTCAATGCTGCAGACATGCCGAACGTTGAGAAGGTCCAGGCCGGCTACAAGGCGCAACCCTTGTCGGCCTATCTCAACCAGCCGGCACCGCCCGCTGCGCCCGCGATCGACTTTCCCAAGGCCAATGCGGAGTTAGTGAAGAAGAACTTCTTCGAGTATCTCGACTTCGCCTTGCAGTTCGCGCCAGCCGGACCAGAGGAAAAGGAAATTCGCGCCAAGCTTGCGCGCATTGGCGTCGGTGCAGGCAAGACCTTCGAATTCAAGAATCTTCCGATCACGCACAAGCTTGAAATCGGGCTGGGGATGAAAGACGGCGAAGAGAAGGTTGAAAAGTATCTGGCCAGCGGACAGAAAGACGTCAATGGATGGAAAATCGGATCATTGTTCGGGGACCGACAGTTCTACCATGGCGATTGGCTGAAGCGTGCTGCCGCAGCCAAGGGCGGCATCTATGGCAACGACGCGGTCGAGGCCGTTTATCCAATGGCGAAGACGCTTGCTGATGGCGAGGTCCTCGACGGCTCGAAGCACCAATACACCCTCACTTTTCCTGCCGGACAATTCCCGCCGGTGGACGCCTTTTGGTCTGTCACCATGTACGACGGCAAGACGCAGTTGCTGATCGAAAACCCGATCAACCGCTACCTGATCAATTCGCCGATGCTGCCGGGCATGAAGATGAACGCCGACGGCTCGTTGACGCTCTACATTCAGAACAAATCACCGGGCGCCGACAAAGAATCCAATTGGTTGCCTGCACCGAACGGGGACATCTACCTCGTCATGCGGCTCTATTGGCCGAAGACCGAAGCACCCTCGATCCTGCCGCCGGGCACAGGCGCATGGCAACCGCCCGACATCAAGAAGGTCTCATAGATTCGTACCTGACATGGCAGTTCGACTCGAACGAAGCGGAGAGGTTTAGACATGAAGAGCATCACACGCAGAGGCTTTGTCGGCGGGATTGCTGTCCTCCCTGCACTCCATTCCTCGGCAGCCCGCGCCCAGGCCGGCATCAGTCCGGCAGAAGCCCGCGCCATTGCGAAGGAGGCTTATATCTACGGCTTCCCGATCGTGGACAATTACCGCATCCAGCATGCATATTGGATGGATAAGACGAACCCGGAATACAAGGGGCCCTTTAACCAGATATGGAACAGCGCGCGTGTCTTTACACCCGCGGACAAGGCGATTCAGACACCCAACTCGGATACGCCTTACTCATTCATCGGCGCGGACCTGCGCTCCGAACCTCTCGTGCTCACGGTGCCGGCGATCGAAAAGGAGCGCTATTTCAGCGTCCAGCTGATCGATTACTACACCTTCAACTTCGACTACATCGGCACACGCGCGACCGGCAACGGAGGCGGCAGCTTCCTGCTCGCTGGGCCCAGCTGGAAAGGCGCAACGCCGAAGGGCATCAAGAAAGTGTTTCGTTGCGAGACGGAATTGGCGATCCCCACCTATCGCACGCAGCTCTTCAACCCTGAGGACATCGACAATGTGAAGAAGGTCCAGGCCGGCTACAAGGTACAGCCGCTATCCGCGTTTCTCGGCCAGCCTGCACCCATCGCCGCCCCGGCCGTTGATTTCATCAAACCGCTGACACCTGCAGAGGAGAAGACCTCACTCCAGTTCTTCAACATCCTGAACTTCGTCCTGCAATTCTGCCCAACGGTCCCATCCGAGAAAGCGCTGATGGCGCGCTTCGCCAGGATCGGCGTCGGCGCGGGCAAGACCTTCGACGCGAGCAAGCTCTCGCCCGAGATGAAGACGGCCATCGAGCAGGGGATGGCCGATGCCTGGGTTGCCTTCGCCGGCCTGAAGAAAGATTTTGAAGAGAGAAAGCTGGCCTCCGGCGACGTCTTCGGCACGCGGCAGTTTCTGAAGAACAACTACCTCTACCGGATGGGTGCCGCCGTGCTCGGCATCTACGGCAATTCGAAGCAGGAGGCGATGTATCCCGCCTATTACGTGGATGCGACGAAGCAGAAGTTGGACGGCACCAGCCGTTACACCATGCGCTTTGCGCCGGGCCAGTTGCCGCCCGTCAATGCGTTCTGGTCGCTGACCATGTATGATGAGCCGCAGAGTCTGCTGGTGGCCAACCCAATCGACCGCTATCTGATCAATTCACCGATGCTGCCGCAGCTCAAGCGCGATGCCGACGGCGGGCTGACGCTGATCATCCAGAACGAAACCCCGGGTAAGGAAAAGGAAGCCAACTGGCTGCCTGCCCCCAGGGGGCCGTTCTCCATGATCATGCGCCTCTATTGGCCGAAAGAAGCAGCGGTGGAAGGCAAGTGGGAACGACCGCCGCTGCAGCGAGCAGGATAAGATTCAATGGAATCATCCCGGTGACCACTTCGCTATTGGTCTATCGCGTCGGTTGGCGCAGTGCAGCGGCAGGTCTGGAGTGGGGAGTCGAGCGAGGTCGTGCGGCGTGGAGCCCAGAGGCGCTTGTGACCCGCAACGGACATCGCGCGCCCTTGCGGCTTCACTAGGGTCTGTTGGGATTCAGGATTCTCATCGGGGCTTGGTTGTGATTCAAGCTTGGGATGGACCGATTCGTTTTGACTGACGCCCAATGGGCGAAGAT
>NZ_JADPJJ010000045.1:0-73101 GCF_023073375.1 Bradyrhizobium sp. 197
CGAGAACTTCTTCGGCAAGCTCAAGGAATTCAAGCGCATCGCAATGCGCGCCGACAAGACCGACCAGAGCTTCACTTCAATGATCTATCTGGCCGCGGCCGCGATAAACTCCAGATGAATCCCAACAGACCCTACACCGTCATCTTCGTGCGCGACATGGCCGCGATGCGCCGCTTCTACGAAGACGTTCTCGCGTTTCCGCTGCTGCGTGAGTTGTCGCCGAACTGGATCGAGTACGGCTTGGGCAGCAACACGTTGGCTCTCGCGAAGCCGAGCCGGACTGCGGCCGATGCGCCAACACCGGCGGGCAGTGCCGCGCTGCAACTGGCATTCAAGGTCTCCGCGGCCGAGGTCGATGCGTGCGCTGACGAACTCGTGCGGCAGGGCGTTGCGCTGCTGTCGCCGCCGACGAACCAGTCGTTTGGGCATCGGACGCTGTTCTTCCGCGACCCCGACGGCAATCTTTTGGAGCTCTATGCGGAGATCTGAGACTTGCGGAGGCGGGCCGATGTCCAAAAAGTTCCATCGGAAATCCGCGAGTTATTCACGCGGGGGTGAAACTTAGACCCCAGTTCCGGCTTTCAGTTCGCAGGAGAGGTATCGTGAAGCGAATCCTGAAACCGGTCACTTACATCCTGGCCGCCATCTACTTCCTGGTGGATGCGGTCTTCATGGCTGTGGCGAGGCCAATCTCGCGCTGGATTGGGCGGCATTTCCAATTCAGGCGATTGCGCGCCTGGATCAGATCGCTGCCGCCTTATCCGTCGCTCGCCCTGTTTTCCGTGCCCGTGATCATTTTGGAGCCGATCAAGCCTGTGGCGGCCTATCTCGCCGCAACCGGTCAGTTCGTGAGTGGCGCCGCGACTCTCATCGTCGGCGAGTTGCTCAAGCTCGTGCTGGTCGAGCGCCTGTTCCATCTCACGCGCGACAAGCTGATGCGGATTCCGGCTTTTGCCTGGGCCTATGGGAAGTTCGCCGAGGTGAGAGCATGGCTGCAAGCCACCGAAGCCTGGCGCGCGGTCCATGCCTTGAGCCGCGCGGCAAGAGACGCCGTTGCGCGGGCAAGAGTCAGGCTGGTCGGCGGCTTCGGCAGGCTGGTGACCTCCCGGGATTAGGGCCGGCGCGTCGTCTCTATGCGAGCTTGCACGCTGCGGTGGTGGCTTTGACGCAAAATTTCGCTATATGCAGAAAAACGGCCGGAAAACGCTGGATGTAGTGGGTGGCGCCAGCGGTAAGCTTATTCTCGATGCCGCCAAAGCCATGCGTCATAGGCATGGTGATTTGCCCGCGCTTGGCGTAAAGAGCGTGCAAATCAAATCACCACGCGTGCGGCTGGACCATTTGTCGCCTACGCAGCTTCAGGTCGCGCGGCTCAACGTTCCGCGCCTGGACCAACCAAGGTTTTATCCCGTGTCTTTTCCGACCATGAGTCCGCCGCTCGCCCGAGCTTTGGCCGAGCGCAACTACGACCGTCCGACCCCCGTTCAGCTCGCCGTGCTCACCGACGAGGCCACTGACCGCGACCTGCTGGTTTCGGCCCAGACCGGCTCCGGCAAGACGCTGGCCTATGGGCTGGCCATGGCCAAGGACCTGTTCAAGGATCTGCTTGATGGCGCCGAGCGGTTCGAGCGGGCGGGTGCACCGCTTGCCCTGATCGTGGCGCCGACCCGTGAGCTTGCCTTGCAGGTCCATCGCGAGCTGGCGTGGCTGTACGAGCATGCGAGCGGGCGCGTCGTCTCCTGCGTCGGCGGCATGGATCCGCGGCGCGAGCAGCGCGAGCTTGCGGCCGGCGCTCACATCGTCGTCGGTACGCCCGGCCGGCTATGCGATCATCTGCGGCGCAACCGTCTCGACATCTCCGAATTGAAGGTGGTGGTTCTCGACGAGGCCGACGAGATGCTCAATCTCGGCTTTCGCGAGGACATGGAGTTCATCCTCAAGACCACGCCGGACACGCGCCGCACCCTGATGTTCTCGGCCACGTTCCCGCGCGGCATCGTCGCGCTGGCGAAGCAGTATCAGCAGCAGGCCTTCCGGATCGAGGTCGCCGGCGACGAAGGCGGTCACGCCGATATCGAGTACCGCGCGATCCGAATCGCGCCCGGCGATGCCGAGCACGCGGTCGTCAACGTGTTGCGCTTCTACGAGGCGCCGAGCGCTCTGGTCTTCTGCAGCACGCGCGATCACGTCAGGCATTTGCAGGCGGCGCTGCTGGAGCGCGGCTTCTCGGTGGTCGCGCTGTCAGGCGAATTGACGCAGAACGAGCGAACCACGGCGCTGCAGTCGCTGCGGGACGGACGTTCGCGCGTCTGTGTGGCGACCGACGTCGCCGCCCGCGGCATCGATCTGCCGAGCCTCGACCTTGTCATTCATGCCGACCTGCCCAACGACGCCGAGGTCATGCAGCATCGCTCGGGCCGCACCGGTCGCGCCGGTCGCAAGGGGACGAGTATCCTGCTGGTGCCGCCCGTGCGACGGCGGCGTGCGGAAATGCTGCTGAATGTCTCGGGGATCGACGCGGTCTGGGGGACGGCGCCGCAACCGGATGAGATCCGCAAGCTCGATCACGAGCGCATGAAGGACGTGTTGTTCACCGAGGAGACGACCGCCGACGATCTGGCGCTGGCGCAGGCGTTGCTGGCCGAGCGGTCGGCTGAGGAGATCGCCGCGTCGCTCGCACGGCTCTATCGCGCACGGCTGCCGTCGCCCGAAGACATCATGGATCCGGGCGAGCGAAGCAGCCGGCCGCGCGACGATCGCGGTCGCAACGATGCCCGCGCACCGCGCGACGATGCCCGCACTTCGCGCGGCGATGATCGCCCTGCGGGGCCGCGATCGAAGGGGAAATCCTCGCCGCGTCACGGCATGGGGGAGGCCACCGTCTGGTTCCGGGCCAACATCGGGCGACGCAAGAATGCGGAAGCGCGCTGGCTGTTGCCGATGATCTGCCGCCGCGGCGGCATAGACAAGAACGACATCGGCGCTATCAAGATCATGGACACCACGACCGAGTTCGAGATTTCCGAGCGGGTCGTGGAATCTTTCGCCGCCAAGATCAAGCGTCCGGACAAGGAAGACAACATCCGCATCGAGTCGATGGCGGATGCGCCGCAGCGGCAGGCGCCTTCGGAAGAGCGGCCCCACGCGCCGCGGCGCGAGAGCGGCGACAGCGACCACCGTGAACGTCGCGATGATCGCCCGCGCGAGCCGGGTGGGTTCAAGTCGCACGGCAAACCGCACGGCAAGCCATACGACAAGGCGCAGGGCGAGCGCGGACCGAAATTCGACGATGCTCCTTCCTTCGCAAAGAAAAAGAAGCACAAGAACAAGCCGGGCCACGCAGAGCCTTCGGTCACTTCGTGGCCTGGGAAGGGCGCACCCGGAAAGAAGCCGAAGACGAAAAAGAAGCATCGAGACTGACGGCCGCGTTCCGGCGTCGGCAAGAATGTTGCCGCGGGACTGCACCGTGAAGGGGCATTACGTCGCAGCGAGATCGCGGAGCATGTAGGTCGCGTTGTCGCCGTAGGACGCGAGCTTTGCACGCAGCTCCGCGTTCGCCGTGACGGCCCGAAAGCCGAGGCGTTCCCACAGCGGCCGCGTGGCGTAGACCGACACCAGCGCGAGCGTCGCGATCCCTGACGCGCGCGCGAGCTGCTCGATCGCAGCGACATAATCGCCCGCGACGCCGCCGCGAAAGCCGGGCAGCACCGCGACGTCGTGCACATAGAGGCAGTCCGCACCGCCGGGCAGTTGTTCGAGGAAGCCGTCGAGCGGCGGAATCCGATGTTGCGTCCAGGGATGGGCGAGTCCGTAGCCGACGATCTCGTCCTCCGCGGCAAGCACGCGGCTTCCATCGTGATAGAGCCGCATCTTTTCCGCGAACACCTCGGGGCGTTCAGGCAGATCGGGGTGGATGCGCGCTGCGATCGCGCTGATCGCCGGCAGGTCGGATGCGCGCGCGGGACGCCAATGCGGCTTGCTCATGTCGATCCGTGGTTCAGTCTTGATCATCCCAGTTTATTCCGATGCGACGAGGCACGCAGCGAAAAATATCTTTGCCGTCATCTCAGGAATACCACGGCTCGCGCGGCGTCCTACCCCATGCAAGCCCATTGCATGACAGGAGATACCATGACGTCCTCGATCCGCCTCGCGCTCACGCTCGCAATATCGCTCGAGATGATTCCCACCGCATTCGCCGCGTCGCCGGCCGTGATGGATCGCTAGCGCGGGACCGGCCATTTCCGCTGGGCGGCGAGCTTGGCTCACGCAGCCGGCGCCGGCACCAGTCCATAGCGCAGCATCGTCTCTTTCATCTTCGCGGGGTCGGGTGGCGCGCCTGCCGACAGGAGCGCGGCCATCTCCGTGAAATATTGCGTGCCCAGCACCCCGGGGCTCAGGATGCACAGGCATGTCGCCGGCCCGGTCGAGCGGTTGGTAAAGCCGTGCACGATGCCGCGCTTGATGAAGACGGATTCTCCGGGGCCGAAATCGTTCTGCTTGCCATCGATCGTCCAGGTCGAGACGCCGGACAGCCCGTAGATCGTTTCGTCCCAGCGGTCGTGATAATGCGGGATCGGCATCCGCGCATTCGGCTGCAACGTCATTTCGAAAATATCGACGCTGCCGCCGGTGTCATCCTTGCTCTGCAGGAAGCGGAGCTGAAGCGAGCCGAAATTGATGATGTCGGACATGGTCGTTTCGTCCAGGTGAGAGGCTGCATCGAGATCGCGGCGCTCGCTCACGTCGAAACGAGAACTACCGCAGCCCCCTGATACAGCCCGCGTGTGACCGGCCAATTTATCGCACAGGGACCGTTGCAGGTCGACCTGCCGGTTGCGCAAGCGGCAGAACATTCCGGCTCAAACGGCTCCGGGATCGAGCCTCTTAATAGCTCGCCGGCGCTGATCTGAGGTTGGCGCATGCAATAGCAGCAACTTCAAAGATGCAGAATTTTGCTTGCGCCGCAGCATCGCACGAGCCGAATTAATTCAAATTGAGAGTCCGAAAGCGAACCGAAGCTTCGACCTTCGTCGGTCATAGTTGCCTCCGGCAGGGGGCAAGAGCTGCATATCCGCAGCAGCATCCCACCATCGTGAAAGTAGAGGCACTGGTGTCCCGGTGCAGTACGCACCTGGGCGCGTTGGGGAGTCTTCAATCCATTATCTAGTTTCGCTTGAAAGGATGAATGCCCGTGAGTGATGCCAATGTGAAAGCCGAAACGAATGCCGCTCCGCTGAATGGGACGGCGAACGGAAATGCAAACTTCAAATTCGACATACCGTTTTTCAACATCCAGGCGATCTTCGGCGATCTCGCCGCGCCGACCGCCACGCGGGCCAAGGCAAATTTCGAGCAGATGAAGGCGACTTCCGAGGAGATCACCGAAGCTCTCCGCGATGCCTGTTCGACCAATGCCAGGCGTGCCGCCGACTACGGCACCAAGGTCATTGAAATATCCAACAACAATACCAGCTCCGCGCTGGAATTCCTCTCCCAGCTTGCAGACGCGAAGTCGTTTGCGGACCTCGTGAACCTCTCCACCGCTCACGGTCGCAAGACCTTTGAAGCGGCTTCCGCCCAGAATCGGGAGCTTTGGGATCTGGCCCAGAAGGTCGCGACCGAGGCGGCCGAGCCGATCAAGAACAGCTTCAACCGGGTTCTGCATAGGGCTGCTTGAATCGAAGCTACTGGCCACGTGGATCGGCTGGACGAGCGTCTTCGCGAGAAGAGACGCCGTCCAGCCGATGGCGGCCAGCCTTGCCGTGAGGTGATGCCAAGCTGGAGGGAAATCAGGATGGGTATGGTGATGATCAAGTGCCCGGAAACGGGGAGCGCAATTCCGACAGGCATCGAGATGGATGGCGAAAGGTTTCGCTGCAGTACTGTGTTCTTTTCGCGTACCTATTGCCGGATGTGCGCGGCGACGCACGAGTGGTTCGCCAGGGAGGCCTGGGTTTACGAATCGGTCTTGGCGAACGGGAAGTCCGGAGGCGGGCAGCCGTCCCGCGCCGGCGCGGCGTGAAGGAGCCTTAACGCATCCTGCGAAACGATCCGATCGATCCTGCGGCTCATCACCTTGTAGCACTCGCATGCGACGACCTCGAGCCGTTCCCTGTCGATCTCGAGTTGGCCGCGTCGATTGGATTTGATCGCCCTTGATGTTCGAAGTGCACTCACGACGTGCGTGACCGTGGTACGGCGGACGCCGAGCAATTCCGACAACGTCTCCTGGGTCAAGGGCAGGACATCACCGCCATCCGTCCGATCGTGAATGTGCAGCAGCCAGCGGGCGAGGCGCGCTTCGACCGAGTGCAGCGCATTGCAGGCCGCGACGTGCAGGAATTGCGTCATCAACGCCCTGGTGACAATCTGAACCGCGCTTGCGACGGCGGGACTGCGTTCGAGCATCGCGTAAAATCGCGCGGGCGAGATCTGCAGTGCGGTCCCGGCCACGCGGACAACCGCGGTCAGGGGGGATCGGACGGGCCCGAGCGCCGTCATGAGTCCGACGGCGCCGTCGTTGCCGATCACCGCGGTTGCGGCCGTTTGTCCGTTCGGCAACTCCATGATGAGGGCGATCGCGCCGCTGCAGGGGAAGTAGAGATGTTCGATGCGGTCGCCCGACCCGACCAGGACTGCGTCGTGCTGGAGCGGTACTTTCCGCAAATGCGGTGCAAGCAAAGCGAAGTCGGCCGGCGGTAACGCAGCTAACAGGCGATTACCAACTCTGGTCGCGTGCTCCATCACGGGAATCGCCCCTCGACGGAGGCCCGGCGGCTAGCAAACGCATCGCCTCCGACCGAGCCGCGTTGCCGCGCAGACACCAGCGCCGGCAGGCAGATAAACGCACCTCAACAGATAAGGTTCCAATCACGGATCGCGAGCCTGCGTGCCGGGGGGCCGGCGCGTCTGACTGCAATGAAGATCGGGCGGCTTGCAAACGCTGCGCGCCCTGAGACGAGGGTCACTCCTACCTCAGTCCCTCATACACCATCAGCCCGCGTGCGATCTGCAGCTTGCGGATCGCGCGCGGCAAGAGCTTCTCCGGCTGGTGCAGATAACGCCAGGAGGTGAGGGTGAACGGGCCAAGCGCCCCGCATTCGTCGTCGAATGGCGCAAGCACGCCTGTCACGCTTACCGGCGTATGCGGGCGGGCGTTGAACGGGAGCAGCAACAGCTCGAGACGCGCCTTGCTGCCGTCCTCACGCGTGGCGGTGATACCGGCGATCGCGCCGAGGCTCTCGTCGGCGACAACGGTCGTGATCTCCTCGATCTCGCGGCGGCTGGCCTCGTTGAACAGCGCTGCAAAGCTCGCGTCCTTGAGGTCGCAGCCTGCGAGCGCGCAGACGCGCGTGCCGGCGACGCGAAACGGGAAGCCGAGATTGGGCTCGCAGGACAGCACGAAGATGTCGCCGAGCAGGCCACGCACGGCAGCCGGATCGATATCGGCCCGGTCAGGGGCCCGCTCGGTGCCGCGCTTCTTGTCCCAATACGCGAAGAACTCGCGGTTCGACGGATGTTTCATGACTGAACGCTTATCCCGGGGCGCAACCTCGCGGGACAATCCTGTCCCGCTTCAGTGCAGCCGCGATCCCTGTGTTGTTGTGCAGGAGGGGATTTGCACCGTCCATGCCGTGGAGGCGTTTTCGGCCTCCCTGACGCTGCCTTTGCGTCGTTAACGTTAAATTAACTATGCGCTTTCCGTCCGCCGCCCCGCTGCTATGGTGACCGCAGTCGCAAGCCTCGCCGCTTTTCTCCAGGTTCTCGGCGAGGCCTGTACACAGGCGTCAAACAGTTTGGTCACCGGCCGCGGGGGAGGGGTGGATACCCCTGTCTCTCTGGGTACCGGAAGTCCGACACGGACAGGCAGGGCTTTCCCAGGGCCCTGCCTTTTCCTTTTGTGCACTTGCGCAGGGCGGGCAAAGGCGACTATCTCCAAGGCCTGTCGTTAAGTCTGTCGCTCCGATCGCGCCTGAAAGCAAAGCTGCCTTGGATTCCCCGCAAGATTCCCCGCCGCAAGATCCTTCGTTGCATGATGCTTCGATGGACGTGCCGGCCGTCAATGAGGAGGCTCCGCGCGAGCCGATCCTGACGCTGCCCGTGGCGCTGACCGCCTACATCATCCTGCTGGCGGTGATCCATCTGCGCGTGCTGCTGCCGCCGGAACTGGAGAACTGGACCATCGACGTCTTCGGCTTCATCCCCAAGCGCTACGATTCCTCGCTGCTTAATTTGCAGATTCCGGGCGGCGCTGGCGCAAAAGTCTGGAGCTTCGTCACCTATTCGCTGCTGCATGCCAATCTCCCCCATCTCGGCTTCAATGTGCTGTGGCTGTTGCCGTTCGGGAGCGCGCTGGCGCGGCGCTTTGGCACCATCAGGTTCTTCCTGTTCCTCGCGGCGACGGCGGCGGCCGGCGCGCTCGCCCATCTCGTCACCCATGAGCACGCGGTGGCGCCGATGATCGGCGATTCGGCTTCGGTGTCGGGCGCGATGGCGGCGGCGATCCGCTTCGCCTTCGTTCGCGGCAGCTTCCTGTCGTTCAGCCGATCGGATGCCGATACCGCCGCAAGAGTTCCGGCGCTGCCGCTGTCGCGTGCGCTGCGCGACGGGCGGGTGCTCGGTTTCCTCGCGGTGTGGTTCGGCGTCAATATCGTCTTCGGTGTCGGCGCGATCGGCGTCGATAGCGAGACCACGAGCGTTGCCTGGCAGGCGCATATCGGCGGCTTCCTTGCCGGCCTGTTGCTGTTCACGCTGTTCGATCCCGTGCCGCGCGTGCGAAGCGATGCTGCGGATGCGTCATCACAGGACATTTCAGACCGTATTTGAAGCTGCGCTTGCGGCGCCGCCCGAATTCATCCATCATTCTCGTGAAGAATGTTCCGAAGCGACAAGCCCGTAGAGGCAATGCTTCGACAAGCGCCTGAGCGTGAAACCGGCGCCAAGCCTGTTTAGTTCAAGACTGTTAGTTCCAGACTGTTAGTTGAAGACTCCAAGTCTGTTGGTTGAAGACTCGATGAACAAGTCCAACCGCGAAAAGCGGGCGGTTCGGATTCAGGGAGGCGACAATGACGGTACGTTCGATTCTCAACAACAAGGGCCACCAGGTCATGAGCGTCGAGCCGGACGCGAAGCTGGCGGCTGCGGTCAAGCTGCTCGGTGAGAAGAAGATCGGCGCGGTGCTGGTGATGAACCAGAGCCGGCTCGAAGGCATCCTGTCGGAGCGTGACATCGTGCGGGTGATCGGCGAGCGCGGCGCCGGCGCGCTCGAGGAGCCGGTTTCTCAGGTCATGACCCGCAAGGTCGTCACCTGCAAGGAGACCGACACGGTCGCCGAGCTCATGGAGGTGATGACCACCGGCAAGTTCCGGCATCTGCCCGTGATCGACAGCGGCAAGGTGGTGGGCCTGATCTCGATCGGCGACATCGTCAAGCGCCGGGTGCAGGAATACGAGTCCGAGCAGGAAGCCTTGCGCGATTACATCAAGACGGCCTGATCAGTCCTGCTGGTCGGCTTTGGGCGCGGTGCTCTCGGGCGTCGGCGCCAGCTCGTGGATTGCCTCTTGGATGGACTCCAGCGCTCGCTCGGCGGCGCGGGTGCCCAGGGCGATGAGGTCCTCGGAGCGGTGGAAGTCGAACCAGCCGAAATGGCCGACCCGCGGTGTGATCAGCATATCGGGCGGATCGCCGGCGAGGCGGGCGCGGGTGATGCGGTCCTGCATGATGTTGAAGGCATCGACCATCACCGAAGAGAGGCCGGGCCGGGCGCTGCCGCCGCCGAAGAATTCGCGCTTCACCGTTTTTTCGGGCGAGAAGAATCTCGGGAAGCGCCGCTTTGACGTCGTCTCTTCGGCCGCAGGAACGACCGGTTCAGGCATCGCGCCGTGCGAATAGACCGTCGTCGAATAGGTGAAGATGTCGCTGGAAAGATTTGCAGCGACGACGATTTCGGCGCCGAGCGCGCGGGCGGCCGAGACCGGCACCGGGTTCACCAATGCGCCGTCGACCAGCCAGCGATCCCCGATCAGGACCGGAGAGAAGATGCCGGGCAGCGCATAGGAGGCACGCATCGCGTCGACCACGCGGCCGCGCGTCAGCCAGATTTCGTGGCCGGTGCGGACCTCGGTCGCGACGCTCGCGAACTTGATCGGAAGATCTTCGATCAGGGTCTGGCCGACCGCCTCCTCAAGTCGCGTTGCAAGCTTCTCGCCGCCGATCAGGCCGGAGCCATTGAGACGGATGTCGAGATAGCCGAGGATGTTGCGCATACCTTGCAGACTGCGCCCCCACTCCTCCAGCGTATCGAGCCGGCCGGCCGCATGGAGGCCGCCGACCACCGCGCCGATCGAGGTACCGACCACCACGTCAGGCACGATGCCATTGGCCAAGAGGGTTCTCAGGATTCCGATATGGGCGAAGCCGCGCGCGGCGCCGCCGCCGAGGGCTAGGCCAATCACCGGCCGGCGGATGCTGCCGAGGCCGACCTTTTCGCCGACCTTCTCGCCGTTCGAACCCCGACCCTTCAATATATCCAGCACCGAAACTCTCCTACGCCTGGACCTGCCATCAGATTAGACACCGCACTCGCGCTCCGCCAGAACCGGGCCGGAGCATGGTTTATGCCGGTTTCGGAAGGACACGGGGCAGGAGTATGGCGACGGGCGGTTGCGTGTGGGGTAATCGCGCGGGCGTCAACCGGGTTCCAAAACCGGATTGGGCCGTATTTCTTGGGGTTTCGGAGGCTTGAATTTGCCGCGTTTTCGGTGAAAAGCAGGTGGCATGACTCTCGGGGGTGACGGCATCATCGGATGGCGGCGCGGCGCATCGCTGCTGCCGATGCTGATCCTTGCTGCCTGCCTCTATACCCTCGGCCAAAACGCTGCGCAGGCGCAGCTTTTCTCTGATCGTCCGCCGCCGGTGCCGCCCGCTTCGGTGCCGGACCCCGGCGGCGCCGTCAGCCTGGCGCCGCCCTCCGGCCCGGGTGCCGGACCTCCGAGCCTGCCGCCGACCCTCATGCAGCCGACCACGCCCAGCATGCCGCCGCCCGCGGTCACGACCGTGCCGTCCGCCGCGCCGCTCAACGCGGCCGTCCCCGGACAGGGCGTACTGTCGCTGACCGCGAAATACGGCAAGGACACCCCACCGATCACCAGCGGCCTGGTCTGGCGCGTGTTTGCCGATCGTCCCGACGAGAACGGCACCTTCAAGCTGATCCGCGAGGACCGCAACGCCACGCCCAACATTGTGCTGCCGCCCGGCAATTACGTCGTGCACGTTGCCTTTGGCCTCGTCAGCGCGGTGCGCACCGTCAGCCTGAAGGCCGAGACCGACCGCGAATCCTTCGTGCTGCCGGCCGGCGGCTTGCGCATCGAGGGCCGGGTCGGCACCAGCCGCATTCCGCAGAACCAGATATCGTTCGCGATCTACAAGGGAAGCCAGTTCGAATCCGGCGAGCGCGCCTCCCTGGTGCCGAACGTCGCCGCCGGCGACGTCGTGCTGCTGCCGGAAGGCACCTACTACATCATCTCGAACTACGGCGACGCCAATTCGGTGGTGCGCTCGGACATCCGCGTCCAGGCCAGCAAGCTCACCGACGTCACCATCACCCACCGCGCCGCCGTCATCACGCTCAAGCTGGTCAGCGACAGAGGGGGCGAGGCGCTCGCCAACACCGCCTGGTCGGTGCTGACCCCGGGCGGCGACGTCATTAAGGAATCGATCGGCGCCTTCCCGCGCGTGGTGCTCTCGGAAGGCGAATATCGCGCCATCGCCAAGAACGAGGGCAAGGTCTACGAGCGCGGTTTCAACGTCGTCAACGGCGTCGATGGCGAAGTGGAAGTCGTCGCGCGCTAGCGCTTAAGCGGTGATCCCGCATGCGGCCGACGCTGTCCTTCGTGCGCTTGGCGAACGCTTCTCATTCAGCGCATGAATGTCCCATATCTTAGTACCGCCAGTCGCGTCGCGCGTGCGGGAAGCTGATGCTTTTCGCTACGCGCCGATCAACACCGGCACCATCCGCTTATTCCGGAAGCGTCTCGACTTCCTCACAGCCGGTGCAAGATACCTGTTTCCGATAATCAATTTTATTCGCTTTCCATCCTGCTGCGTTATATGTCGGGCATCCCTCTAACGGGGGGCCGGAGCAGGCTCGTGCGTCTGCGAGACCGGCAAGGAGCAGGGGACCAAGCTCGTCGGCATGTTCGAAGTGATCCTCACCAGACGAAAGCGGTTTGGCTGGCGGTGGCGGGTGTGCGACCACGCCGGCAAGATATTTGCCGATGGCTTCGAGCGCTCCCGGCCGTCCGCCAAATATCATGGCGAGCGCGCATTGTTCTTCCTGTTGTCGCAGGCCCATCTGCGCAACCGCTCCGCGGCCCCCAGCGAGGACTAGCGGCAGGCACAGCTCCGTAGCCCGGATTGCGCCTCGCTCCCTCCGGGCTCCGAAACGTCTCTGCGAGCGCCGTCAGATGTCGACGACGAGCTTGCCCTGCGCCGCGTGATCGCGGATCAGCGCATAGGCATTGCCGACGTTCTCCAGTGTGAAGTGCCGGGCATTGCGCTCGAACAGTCGCTCGGACAGACGCTGTTCCAGCGCACGACGGATGGTTTCGTGCTGACCGACGAGGGCACAGCCGTGCTGCGCCATGCCGAGCGGATTGAAGAAGAGGCGCTCGCTTTGGAGCGGCGCGCGTCCGGCGCGGAGACGCAGTTCGACGGCTTGCTGCGCCTGTCGTCGGACTGGTTCGGGACGGTGATGCTCTCGCCGGTGATAGCCGCCTTCAGCAAACGCCATCCCAAGGTAATTGTCGAGCTTCTGACCGATGCACGCCTCTACAGCCCGCCGCGCCGCAAGGTCGTTTCGCTCATCCCGGGCTACGAGACCTTGCGGTGCCTGTCGGGCAACACACACAAATTGTCGGTCAACGGGCAGGCATAAAAATATTCGTCTTTACAGAATTCGGAATTATCGTATCTTCCGCTCACTCCGGCCCAAGGAAGAGGGGCGTATCGCGATCGTCACGAACGCGGGCCGGACGGCGGTGGACGTGGATCACATCGGCGCAGATGGTTTCGCAGGGCGGAGAGCCGTGAGCGAAGGCGTCGCGCGCACGACCGGTGTGATCGGCGTACGGCCAAATCGTGTCGTCCTGGCGCCCGGGGTCTGTGCGCCAAGTCTTGCGGTGATGTGTGCAGTCCGACCGGGCCGCGCGCATCAGCCATCCGCACGGCGACGGGGGCAATAGTGCATCGCTCCCCGGGGAGAACACGACATAAGCCGTTCCAACCATCGCGCAGGGAAGGCCGGGATGCTCCGGTTGCCCTGTTTCCCGCTGTGCATCGTAGCGCAATCTGCCCTTGGCATAGCGGATCAATAGGAGCCAGCCGGCTCCCGGTCTTCCCTGCGCCCTCTTTCAATTGAGGGTGAAGCGACGAAGCAAAGCTCGGGCGAAACACGCCGCGAGGATGCAAGCCCATGTCAGTCCTTCATCAACAGTCTCGTGCCCCGGACGCAGCGCAGCGTCTCTTGGCGGTGCGCTGCAGAGCCGGGGCCCATGCAACAGCGAACAGCGTGGCTTCCTGGATCCCGGCTCCGCGGAGCGTCACTGCGTGCCGCACCGCGTCCGGGACACGAGAAAGACGAGCGTTGTCGTCACAGTTCGTCATTGCGGCGCCGAGACCGCAAAGCTGCTCGCCGATTTCGGCCAGCGTGCTTCACGGGCGGCGTAACTCGGACGGATAACAGTCATAGACCAGCGCCTTGAAGGCAGGCGTGATGCGGCTGCGCTCGTTCTGGGTCTGCTGCATCAGGAGGTAGACCATGTCGAGCTTGGGATCGACGCCGAAATAGGTGCCGCTGCCACTGTCCCATTTCAACTCGCCGAGCGAGCCCGGCGGCGGCGGTTTGGCGTTGCCGGGATCGGTCCGCACCGCAAGGCCATAGCCATAACCGAAGCCGTCGCCCGGAAAATAGAAATAATCGCGTCCAACGCCGGAGCCGGGCCCGACGTGATCCGTGGTCATGGCTTTGAAAGCCGCGGGGCTCAGATAGCGCTTGCCCTCGAATTCGCCGCCGTTGAGCAGCATCTGCGAGAAACGCCGATAGTCGGTGATGGTCGAGAGCAGCCCGCCGCCGCCGGATTGCCATTCGGGATGGTCGAGGCGGTCGCGCTCGGCAGCAAGCAGGATGAAGTCATTGGGCAGCGGCCGCGCCATCCGAGCGAGCTCGTCCGCGCTCGCCAGCGCGAATTTGGTGCTGCTCATGCCGAGCGGATCGAGGATGCGCTGCTTGAGGAATTCGTACAGCGTCTGGCCCGAGATGATCTCGATGACGCTGCCGAGCACGTCGGTGGAATGACCGTAGCGCCACAGCGTTCCCGGCTGCCGCGCCAGCGGCAGCTTTGCGATGCGTTGGGCGAATTCCCTGTTGTTGAATTGACCTTCGAAGATGTCGGCAGCCTTGTAGGCCTGCTCGACCCATTTGCCGCCGATATAATCGTAGCTGATGCCCGAGGTGTGCCGCAGCAGATCCTCGATGTTGACGGGACGGACCGGGGCCACGAGATCCAGATGCAACGTGCCGTCGGGATTGGTGACCTCCAGTCCCACCTTGGTGTCGGCAAAGAGGGGAATGTATTTCGACACGGGGTCGGTGAGCGCAAGCTTGCCCTTGTCGATCAGCATCATCGCGCCGAGGCACGTGACCGGCTTGGTCATCGAGTGGATGGCGAAGATCGTATCGGGCGTCATCGCGAGACCCGTCCTGGTGTCGCGCACGCCAAAAGTCTTCAGATAGACCGGCTTGCCGTGCTGCTGCACCAGGACCACGGCGCCCGGCAGCCGGCCGCTCGTCACCTCGTTGTCAAAATACTTTGTGATGCGGTCGAGCCCGTCGGACGACGGAGCGGGGATATCGGCGGCGCGGCTCCGCGCCATCGTGCCGGCCAGCAGCGCGGCTCCGACCAGAAATTCACGACGCTTCATCCGGGCTTCCTCCCTCGCCGGGATCAAAGCCGCAAGACGTCGAAGGCGTCAACACGCCTTCGATTAAAATCGCGTCACGATTTCAGAAAGGACCGGTCGCGGACGGTCATCGCTCTGCTTGGTCGGGGTGCCGATATGGACGAATCCGGCGAGCTTCTCGTCCGGCTTGAGGCCGAGGCCATCCAGCACGTCGCGATCGAACGAGAACCAGCCGGTCAGCCAGCAGGCGCCGTAGCCGAGCGCGGTCGCGGCCGTGACGATGTTCATGACGCTGGCGCCGGCCGACAATTCCTGCTCGAAGGCCGGCACCTTCGGATGCGGCTTGGTGAAGCTGACGATGCCGATCACCAGCGGCGCATCCGTGAGGCGTTTGCGCTCGGTCTCGACATCGGCGGCAGGCGCGCCAGGATTCTTCCGGGCAAACACCTTTGCGATCACCTCGCCGGCGCGCCGACGCGCATCGCCCTCGAAAATGATGAAGCGCCAGGGCGCAAGCTTGCCATGGTCGGGCACGCGCGAACCGATGGTGAGGATGGTCTCGAGCTCGGCCGGGGAGGGCCCGGGTCCGGACATCTCGCGCGGCTTGACCGAGCGGCGGGTCTTCAGGAGTTCGATGGCGTCAGGCACTGCGATATCCTCTTCGGCTGGTCGTCGGGCGTGCCATGCCGAGATAAGCATGCACGCCCGCAACCGAAAGCGGGTTTAGATCGATTTCAGGAATCAGGCCGCGCCACGCGCCCGCTTCACATCCGGCGGGGTCGCCTCGTCGACGAGGGCGGCGAGCGCCTCCACCGTCGTGGTCACGTTCTGGCCGTCGCTGCCGAGCCGCCGGATCGAGACCGACTGTGTCTCGGCCTCTTTCTTGCCGACCACGAGCAGTGCCGGAATCTTGGCCAGCGAATGCTCGCGGACCTTGTAGTTGATCTTTTCGTTGCGCAGGTCGATCTCGGCCCGAAGTCCCGCACGCCGGACCTGCTCCAGAACCTGCTTGGCGTATTCGTCGGCCTCCGACGTGATGGTGGTGACCACCACCTGCACCGGCGACAGCCAAAGCGGGAAGTTGCCGGCATAGTGCTCGATCAGGATGCCGATGAAGCGCTCCATCGAACCGCAGATCGCGCGGTGCACCATCACCGGCGGCTTCTTGCCGCTGTCGTGGTCGATGTAGAACGCACCGAACCTTTCCGGCAGGTTGAAGTCGACCTGCGTGGTGCCGCATTGCCAGTCGCGGCCGATGGCGTCGCGCAGCACATATTCGAACTTCGGCCCGTAGAAGGCGCCTTCGCCCGGATTGATCTCGGTCTTGATGTGATTGTTCTGCGTCTGGATCTCGCGCAGCACGGTGGCCATCACGCGCTCGGCGTGATCCCACATCGCGTCGGTGCCGACGCGTTTCTCCGGCCGGGTCGACAACTTCACCGTGAGATCGCCGGTGAAGCCGAAATCGGCGTAAGTCGACAGGATCAGCTCGTTGATCTTCAGGCACTCGTCGGCGAGCTGATCCTCCATGCAGAAGATATGCGCGTCGTCCTGGGTGAAGCCGCGCACGCGCATCAAGCCGTGCATGGCGCCGGACGGCTCATAGCGGTGCACTACGCCGAACTCGGCGAGCCGCAGCGGCAAATCGCGGTAGCTCTTCAATCCGTGCTTGAAGATCTGCACGTGGCCTGGGCAGTTCATTGGCTTCAGCGCAAACCAGCGCTTGTCTTCGGCTTCGTCGCCGGCCGACTGCGCCGCAAACATGTTCTCGCGATACCAGTCCCAATGGCCGGAGGTCTCCCACAGCGACTTGTCGAGGATCTGCGGCGCGTTGACCTCGCTGTAGTCGCCGCTCAGGCGTCGGCGCATATAGGCGATCAGCTGCTGGAAGATGGTCCAGCCCTTGGCGTGCCAGAACACCACGCCCGGACCTTCCTCCTGGAAATGGAAGAGGTCGAGCTCGCGCCCGAGCTTGCGATGGTCGCGCTTTTCGGCTTCCTCGATCTGCTTCAGATAAGCGTCGAGGTCCTCCTGCTTGGCGAACGCCGTGCCGTAGATGCGGGTCAGCATCGGGTTGTTGCTGTCGCCGCGCCAATAGGCGCCCGCCACCTTCATCAGCTTGAAGGCGTTGCCGACCTTGCCGGTCGAGGTCATGTGCGGGCCGCGGCAGAGATCGAACCAGTCGCCCTGATAGTAGATCTTGATCGGCTCGTTGCCGGGAATGGCGTCGACCAGCTCGACCTTGAACGCCTCGCCCTTGTCTCGGAACACCTGTTTGGTTTTTTCGCGATCCCAAACCTCTTTCGTAAATGGCTTATCGCGCGCGATGAGCTCGCGCATCTTTTTCTCGATTGCGGCAAAGTCTTCCGGCGTGAACGGCTCGTTGCGGAAGAAATCGTAATAGAAGCCGTTCTCGATCACGGGACCGATGGTGACCTGGGTTCCCGGCCACAGCGTCTGCACGGCTTCGGCGAGCACGTGGGCGCAGTCGTGGCGGATCAACTCGAGCGCGCGCGGATCGTCGCGGTTGATCAGCTCGATCCTGGCATCGGCTTCGATGGGATCATCGAGGTCGGAGACCACGCCATCGAGCGCCATCGCGACCGTACGCTTGGCCAGCGACGGCGAAATGCCCTTGGCGATCTCGAGGCCGGTGATGCTCTTGGCATATTCACGCCGGGCGCCGTCCGGGAAGGTGAGAGTGATTTTTTCCGGTGGGGTCACGGGTCTCAAATTGCTGAGGCTGTATTGGAAGCCGGATTCGGATTTGGCTTGTTCGGCCTTGGTCTGTTCGGCCTTGGCTTGTTCGGACCTGGATTGGTCCTTGGGCTGGTCGGTCATTGCATGTCTCCTGAGGCTCACTCCTGCGAACGAGCGCAGGTAAGCGGGAACGAGCGATATATCAGGCGATTCGGCCTGCGCAATCCGGCATTTCCAAGAAACTGGCGCGCAAAAGCCGGGGCGCCGCACGAACTATTCCGGGCGACGCCCTTTAACCGGTCGCAGGTCTGCTCTACATGCATCTGCATGGAAAATGCACGCGCCGGCCGTTTCGCGCCTACTGCCCTGATGCTCGGCAATCTCGTCACCGGCTGCTCGGTATTGGCACCGGCGGGCATGCTGCCGGAATTGGCGGCGGGGCTCGACGTCAGCATCCACGCGGCCGCGCTCCTGATCACCTTCGGCGCCATCATCCTGTGCATCGGATCGCCGCTGACGGCCTGGCTCACCAGCCGGATCGAGCGCCGGAGGCTGCTCACCACGACGCTGGCGGTGCTCGCCTTTGGCAATCTCGCATCGGCATTTGCGCCCGACTACACGAGCCTCCTTGTCACCCGCCTGGCGATGCTCGCGGTCGGCGCGCTCTACACGCCGCAGGCCGCCGGCACGGCGGCACTGATCGTGCCGGTGGAGCGTCGCGGCAGCACGATCGCCTACATCTTTCTCGGCTGGTCGCTCGCTGCCGCCGTCGGCCTGCCGCTGATCACCTTCATCGCCAGCCGATATGGCTGGCGCGCGGCCTATGGCGGGGTCGGCGCGCTCGGCTGCATCAGCTTCCTGCTGTTGCTGATCCGGCTGCCGGCGGGCTTGAAGGGCACGCCGGTGGACCTGAAGACCTGGAGCGCCGTCGGCCGCGACAGGACGATCCTGCTGCTGCTTGCGATCACGATGCTGCAGATGGCCGGGCAGTTCGTGGTGTTCACCTTCATGGGCCCGCTGCTCAAGAAGCTGACCGGCGCCGGGCCCGATGCGATCGGCATGGTGTTCGCTCTCTATGGCGTCTGCGGCTTCCTCGGCGTTGTCATCGCGACCCGCATCGTCGACACCTCGGGACCCTATCGCACCTCGCTGCTGTTCACCTGCCTGCTGCTTGCGGGGATCACGGGCTGGGCGCTCAGTGCCGGCACGCTCGCATTGATGGCGGGTGCGGTCGCGATCTGGGGCCTCGGCTTTGCCTCGACCAATTCGATGCAGCAGGTGCGGCTGGTCTCGGCCGCACCGTCGCTGGCATCGGCGACCGTCGCACTCAACACCTCCGTCCTCTATATCGGCCAGGCTGTCGGCTCTGCCGTCGGCGGACTGCTGTTCGCCCGCGAGCTCCTGCATACGCTCGGCTTCGTCGCGGTCGGTTTCGTCGTGCTGGCGCTGATCCTGGTAGTCCTGACCCGGCCCCGGCCGGCTACCGGCGCCCCGGCCTGAACGGAAGGGTTTTCGTGTGCGCAAGGCGCTTGGCAAACCGCGCGCAGGAGCGGTAGAAGGCGAGGCATGGGGACCAAAGAGAGTTGACTGAAATGAGGATGATTCTGGCGGTTGCCGCGGTGCTCTATTCGGCCTCCGCGTTTGCGCAAGCCGACAAGCCACCACCGATGGTCGGGGACAAGCCGTTGATGCAGGTCAAGCCCAAGGGGACCAAGGCCGGGATCAAAGAGGCAGCTGCCAAGCCGGCCGCGGCGCCGAAGGGCAAGCCACAATCGATCGCGGCGCGGCTCCAGGCCTGCCTCGACCTCGATGACGGCACCAAGGACCGGCTCAATTGCTACGACGCGGTGATCGCGCCGACGCCGAAGCCGAAGCCGCCGAAGGCCAAGGGCTACGCCGATTGCCGATTCTTCAAGGAAGAGGACGAGCGGCTGGCCTGCTTCAACGGCTTTGCCGAGAGCATTCCGAAGCTGCCCAAAACCTGAGGCCAACGAGCTGCGGTTCGAGCCGGACGGTCAGTCGCTGATCAGCGACTCGACGGGGCTGGATTGGTGGAGGCCACGCGCGTCAGTGCGAGTGATGGCGTCGCTGACATTTTCACCAGCACGTCCTTGAGCGGGTCCCGCGTCCAGGCACGGGTCACATAGTCGCGATGGGTGATGCCGTCACCGGTTTCGACGAACACCACGCTGCCGGGACGCAACGGTCCGTCCATGTCTTCGGAGACGCTGATGCCTTTCTGCCGCAGCGTGCTCATCAGCTCGCGGTCGCGCCGCGCGGTGTAGCGGGTGTAGGAGCTGACGAAGAAGCCGGAGCGGTGGCTCTCGATCCATGAGGCGAACTTGTCCATTTCGCCGTAGACGGCGTCGAGCAGCACGACGCCGCGGACGCGGTCGCTGATGCCGCCGACCTCGAGACTCCAGGCCGTCGGCAGGAAGCCGCCGCTGTAGCCGACGATCACGATCGGCATATTGGCGAAGGCGCGCGCGCTGTTGGGATCGCCGGTGAGCCGGGCCAGATGGTTCGCAGACTCCTCCAGGAAGCGCTTGAGGCCGCCCGCCTGCCAGAACTTGCCGGCGCTGGAATCGGCGGCGTCCACCGCCATTTGCGGAGCAAGCAGGATGGCGTTGGCGCCGGAATCGGTGACCTGCTGCGGCACCAGCTGCCGGTCGCGCACGTCACGCTCAAGCGTTGCGCCGTTGCCGTGGAAGAACACCACGATCACGCCTGGCTTACGCACGTCGAAATGTTCGGGCACGTGCATCAGCACGCGGTTGTCGCTGTAGGTCTCGTCCTGCCAGAACACGCGCCCGGAATAGCTGCGGTGGCCGCGGCGGTCGCCCTTGGCGATGTTGAGGAACGGCGAGTCGGAGGCGGGGTTGTTGCCGAAATAGGGGAATGCTGACGACTTCATGCTGACGAGCGTCGTCAGGTCCTCGCGCACCGGACGCTGGTAGGGGGCCTGCGGCGCGAGCGAAGCGACCCTGTAGGGCGCCTGCTCCGGCTGTGGCTGCTGCACGGCGCGCTTGGGCGAGAAGTCCGACATCTGCCGTTGCAGAAAACCCTCGCTTGCGGACGGGAAGCGCTCCGTGAACTGCGGGGCCGGGAAGCGATCCTCGAACGTGTCGCTGCTTGCGACCTGCTGATTTGTCTTCGCAACGATCTGGACGTTGGCCTGCGAGTTCGCCGCGAGCGCCGCCGGATTGGGCGCCTTGCCGCATTGAACCAATGTGAGCGACAGCGGCACCAAGGCCGGGATCAGAGCGATCCGGAGCGCACGACCGCGCGCGCCGGACGTCGTCCGGTCGGCACGAATGTCAGCTCTCAGTTTCGGAACGGCCCCGACCATCCACCCATGACCCCAAGTCATGACCACAAGTCCATCGGCAATCATTAAGACAACTGAGCCGATGGGCGTTTAGGCGACGTTAAGTGTCCGGAGAAACTTCCCCACATCCGGAACGCTCAAAAGGACCACGTAATCGTGTCGCGATTGTGGGGAAGGGAGACGGGACGTCCCGGTGTTTGCGCAGGTTTATTGGCCAAGACCGCGCAGCAAGGGTGCCGGAGTACCGATTTAGCCCGCCTCATTTAACCCTTGTTAACCCTGCTTGAATTGACTGGCTCGAACTGCACGATGCTTCCCACGAGGCATGACGCCTGAGGTTGAGGACCCCGATGACGGCATCAGATGCGGGTACCGCGGCCTGGACCGGCCGGCTGACCGGAAGCGGGTCGGGAGTCTCCGTTCTGGTCGCAACCGCCATCGTCGTTGCCGACATGATCGGGGTCGGCGTCTTCACCAGCCTCGGCTTTCAGGTCAAGGACATCCCCTCGGGCTTCTCGATCCTCTTGCTGTGGACCATCGGCGGCATTGTCGCGCTGTGCGGGGTGTTCGCCTACAGCGAACTCGGCGCGATGTTTCCGCGCTCCAGCGGCGAATACAATTTCCTCGGCCGCACCTATCACCCCGCCTTCGGCTTTCTCGCGGGCTGGGTGTCGGCGACGGTTGGCTTTGCAGCGCCCGTCGCGCTCGCCGCAATGGCGTTCGGCGAATACGCCAAATCGGTCGTGCCCGGTGTGCCGCCGATCCCGCTTGCCATCGCCGTGGTGTGGCTGGTCTCGCTCGTGCAACTGACCGGCGTCAGGCACTCCTCGACCTTCCAGTTGATCTCGACCATCCTGAAGGTCGTACTGATCGTGGCCTTCCTGGTTGCCGGCTTCATCATTGGCACCCCGCAGCCAATCGCCTTCACCCCGCAGGCTGGTGACCTCGCACACATCGTCAGCGCCCCCTTCGCGATCGGGCTTGTGTTTGTGATGTACTCGTTTTCGGGCTGGAATGCCGCGACCTACATCATCGGCGAAATGAACATGCCGCAGCGGGACCTGCCGCGTGCACTGCTCGCGGGCACGCTGATCGTGCTCGTGCTGTACGTCGCGCTGAATGCGGTGTTTCTCTATTCTACGCCGGTCGGCGCGCTCGCGGGTCAGCTCGACGTCGCCAGCGTCGCTGGCAGCGCGATCTTCGGCAACCTTGGCGGCCGGATCGTCGGCGCGATGATCTGCTTCGGCCTGATCTCCTCGATCAGCGCGATGATGTGGATCGGCCCGCGCGTGATGATGACGATGGGCGAGGACATTCCGGCGCTGCGTGTGTTCTCCCGCAAGTCGACGAGCGGCGCGCCGGCCTATGCCATCCTGTTTCAGCTCGCCGTCGCCAATCTGCTGCTGTTCACGCGCAGTTTCGAGGCGGTGCTCGACTTCATCCAGTTCGCGCTGCTGTTCTGCTCGTTCTTCACGGTCGCCGGCGTCATCAAGCTGCGCATCACCGATCCCGATTTGCCGCGGCCCTATCGCGCCTGGGGATACCCGTTCACGCCGCTCGTTTTCCTGCTCGTGACCGCGTTCATGATGTACTATTTGTTGACCGAGCGGCCCGTGCAGTCGCTGTCGGGGATGCTCGTCATGCTCTCGGGCCTGTTGATTTATGCTGTTTTCCGCAGGCGGCCGGTCGCCGCTGGCACGTCATCACATCGCGAATCGACATGTTTCGACCCATGAGAATTGCGGCCGTCGCTCTCGCCTTGCTGGCTGCGGCCGTTTCGTCCGCGCGTGCGGCCGACGCAACCTTCGACGATGCCGCGCGCTTCCTTGCGGGCATGCAGCCTTCGGCGGATTCGCCGCTGGTGCCGCTCACGAAGGACCTGGGCTGGCAGCGCCACGCAAAGTTCTTCGACGGCGCCTTCGCGCAGCTCGATCAGCGTCAGCTCGCGAAGATCCGCAACTGGGCTGACGTCAATCTGGCGGCACCCAGGCCGACCATGTTCTATTTGTTCAGCGGCCCCGACTTCCTCTATGCCAACGCCTTTTATTCGAAGGCCAGCACCTACGTTCTCGGCGCGCTGGAGCCGGTCGGTGCGGTGCCCGACCTGACGCGGCTGCCGCGCGGTTCGGTGGGCGCCGCGCTCTACAATGTCGAGCGATCGCTCGGCTCGATCCTGAATTTTTCCTTCTTCATCACCAAGCAAATGAAAGTCGACCTGCACACCAACCAGGTCAACGGCACCTTGCCGATCCTCTATGTCTTCCTGGTCCGGTCCGGCAAGACCATCCGCAATGTCGAGATGGTCGCGCTCGACGACAAGGGCGGGATGCATGTCGGCAACGACAATCCAGGACCGAACGCGACGCGCGGCGCCCGCATCACCTTCGTCGGCAGCGACGGCGAAGCGCGCACCCTGTATTATTTTTCGACCGATCTCTCCAATTCAGGTGCACGCGCGGCGGGCTTCCTGAAGTTCTGCGAGACGCTCGGGCCCGGCAACAGCCTGATCAAGAGCGCGTCCTATCTCCTGCACTCCGGCAATTTCACCGTCGCGCGCGACTGGCTGCTTGCCAACAGCGCGACCATCATCCAGGACGATTCCGGCATTCCGCTTTCCAGCTACAACGCGCGGCAATGGCGGTTCTTCCCGTTCGGCCGCTACCTCGGGCCGATCAGCGAATTTCCCGGTCGCTATCAGGAGCGCTACGCCAACCTGTTCACGCGCGCCCAGCCGATCGATTTCGGCGTCGGCTATCGCTGGCGCATGCATGAATCGAACTTGCTGCTGTCGGTGAGGGTACCGGGAAGCGACACAGTGCCGGATGCGGAGACGACCTCATCCGCAGAGCCATCGACGAAACCGCCGCGTCCGAAGCGGCCACGTCCGCCGGAGCCGATCCCACCACCGCCCGGACGCTTTTTCTGGCCCCGCTGATTACCAGTGAACGCTCTGGCTCGGCACGATGAACGCCGTCGTGCTGGGCGGCGTTGCAATACTCGTCGCCAAGTACCAGCCGGAGCCGACGACGAGCACCAGCAGGGCGATGATGGCGATTATGTCGAGGGTTCTGGGGTCGTGGCCTCTCGAACCACCCCGGGAACCAAGCCCAAGGCTGAAGCGAGAATGAGGGCTGATTTTCCAGCGCATTGTTGTTTCCTCCCGTGGGAGCATCACATCAACGCGAACGGAGCATTCCGGTTCCACTTAAGGCAGCGTTCCATCCTGCTTAGGGGGCGTTGACGCCGCGCCAGCGGGCGTAACGCCACGGCAAATACCAGCGCGCGCTTTGTGGTGCGGTAAGGGGCACGTTGTCGATGCCCGAGGTACCAAATGGGTTGCAGCGGAGCAGGCGAGCGAGCGTCATCCAGCCGCCAGCCCAGAGCCCGAACCGTTCGATCGCCTCGTCGCCATAGATGGAGCAGGTCGGCAGGTGCCGGCAATTGTAGCCAACCAGCGGCGAGAGCGTGTGGCGATACAGCCAGATCAGAGCGCGGCCGAATCTGCGCGGTAGCCGGAACGCGCCCGCGACGGGAGTGGAACAGTGCTCGCAGGCTGAATGCTTCATGGGCGCTTTGCCGCGATCGTGAGCGAGGTTTTGCGCGGTTCCGATGCAGGGAACTGTAAGCTGTTGTTTGTACGCCACATTTTACGTGCTTTTTGGGAGCAGTGCAGCAAGTACCGGTGGACGATCTGTATTCCCCCGGATACCATTTTTGTGACGTTCATGTGAGACTCATTGGAACGTCGGAGCAGGGCTTACCTGAATCGCTTTAGGAGCCTTGGGGAAGGGACCGGTTTGAAATTTCTGAAGGCGCTCAATCTTCGCGGCTGGTTGCTGGTGGGAGCCGCTGCCTGTGGGGTCATACTGGCTGGCGCCATCGCCACATTCGGGTCGTCGGCCCGAGCCGGTGTTGCCCTCGAAGAGCGCAAGCTGCCAATGAAGTTTGGCTGGATCGCCTGCGAGCCGAATTGCCGCGGATGGGTCAGCGCGACCGGCATCATCACCGCTGATACGCCTAGGGATTTCGAGGAATTTTCTCGCGGACGCCAGCTCGGCGGCGCCACTGTGGTGCTCGATTCCAGCGGCGGTTCCGTCAACGACGCGATCACGCTCGGCCGGCGCTTCCGCAATCTCGGACTTTTGACCACGGTCGGCATCAGCGTTCAGAACCGCGGCGGCCAGTCGGCCCGTCCGGCGGTCGCGCCTGAGGCCTATTGCGAATCCATGTGCGTGTTCCTGCTGCTGGCCGGCAAGAAGCGCTACGTGCCGGACGCGGCCCATGTCCGGGTCCACCAGATCTGGATGGGCGATCGCGCCGACGATGCCAGGGCGGCGAGCTACAGCGCGCAGGACCTGATGATCGTGGAGCGCGACATCGGTCGGCTCGCCAAATACACATTCGACATGGGCGGTGCCGGCGATCTGCTGTCGCTCGCGCTCAGCGTCCCGCCGTGGGAAGATTTACACGAGCTCGACGCAGGCGAGCTCAAGCTCACCAATCTTGTGACCACTGATCTCGTGGCCGACGTGCTGCCGCATGTGGACATCTCAGCGCCGGCAATGGCGGAGCTTGCACCGAAGACGCAGGCGAGGTTCGGCGCGGAATCGGAGCAGCCTGCCAAGTCGACCAAGACGGCGGAAGCCCTGGTGCCGACGGGCGGCGTAGCCAAGCCGGGCACGGCGTCGCAGAAGTAGCCTCGAATGTCCGATTTCGTTTCCGGGGTCGCCCGGAGTCAGCCTTGCGCCGGAGCCGGCTGCTTGGCCTTGGCCTCGACCTGACCGATGGCATCGACCACCGCATCGAAGGTCAGGAGCGTCGAGGCGTGGCGCGCCTTGTAGTCGCGGACCGGCTCAAGGAATTTGATCTCTTCCCATTTGCCTTCAGGAGGCGCGCCGTTCTCCTTCAGCATCTTGCGAACAGTTTCGCGTAACTCACGGAGTTCGCTCGCAGTCGATCCGACGATCTGACTTGCCATGATGGATGAAGAGGCCTGGCCCAGCGCGCAGGCCTTCACGTCATGGGCGAAGTCGGTGACCTTGTCGCCCTCCATCTTGAGGTCGATTTTCACGGTCGAGCCGCACAGCTTGGAGTGGGCGGTCGCGGTGGCATCGGGATCCGACAACCGCCCGAGTCGCGGAATATTCCCGGCTAGTTCGATGATCCGCTTGTTATAGATGTCGTTCAGCATGTGATGGAGTCCAGCACTTCCTCACCCGATCGGCCTTGGCGGGCGGCGTCCATGGCCCTATATAGTGCTGGAACTGGCGGAAAAACAGCCCAGCGGTGCGCTGGCGGTCTTTCAGATCTGCGCTGCCAGCGTGATGACCCAAGGACCTTTTTCGTCAAAGCTGTTCTCTACAGGCGTCCGGCGGCTTCGCCGCCCCGTCTGCCGGTGACACTCCGGCCGCAAGGCCGTCGAACGGAGTAGACATGGACGCTACAATCAAATCCATCCGCCCCAGCAAGCCCTCCGATCGGCAGCCCGAGAGCCGCCCGGCAGAGCTTGATCCTTCCGAATTCCTCGCGGCTGCCGTCCGCGCCGACCAGCCGCGCCCGGCGCGCGCCGAGGCCGAGCAGGCGGTGAAGACGCTGCTCGCTTATATTGGCGAGAACACCAACCGCGAGGGCCTGCTCGACACACCGCGCCGCGTGGTCGAGGCTTTCGACGAGCTCTACCAGGGCTACCACCAGTGCCCGGCCGAGGTGCTCGATCGGACCTTCGGCGAGACCGCCGGGTATGACGATTTCGTGCTGGTGCGCGACATCGAGTTCACCTCGCAGTGCGAGCACCACATGATGCCGTTCTACGGCAAGGCGCACATCGCCTACACGCCGGTGGAACGCGTGGTCGGCCTGTCGAAGCTTGCGCGCCTTACCGACATCTTCGCCCGCCGGCTCCAGACCCAGGAGCACATGACCGCGCAGATCGCTGCGGCGATCGACGAGGTCCTCAAGCCGCGCGGCGTTGCCGTGCTGATCGAGGCTGAGCATACCTGCATGTCGGTGCGCGGCGTCGCCAAGCATGGCGCCTCCACCTTCACCAGCCGCTTCACCGGCATGTTCCGCGACAATCCGGCGGAGCAGGCTCGTTTCCTGTCCCTGGTGCGAGGCACGCGCTGACCTTGCGAAATTGACCGGCGAGGGCGTTGTGTCCGCTCACTCCCATGAGACCGAGGAAGGGCTGTCCTTCCAGCCCCTGTTCGACGCTGCTGGCCTCGTGACCGTCGTCGCGACCGACGTCGCGACCAGCGACGTGCTGATGGTCGCGCACATGAACCTCGAAGCGTTGCGCAAGACCATCGCGACCGGCGAAGCCTGGTACTTCAGCCGCTCGCGCAATGCCTTGTGGCGAAAAGGTGAGACGTCGGGTCAGACCCAGCGCGTGGTCGAGATGCGTACCGATTGCGACCAGGACGCGGTCTGGCTCCGTGTCGAGCAGATCGGCGCGGCGTGTCACACCGGCCGACGCTCCTGTTTCTATCGCAAGGTCGAGGCCGAAGACGGCGGCGCCAAGCTCGTCTTCGTCGATGCGGAGCGGCTGTTCGATCCGGACGCGGTCTACAAGAAATAGTCCTGCCGTCATGCGGAGGCGGGGCTGGCGGCCGAATTAACCCCGCATTAACCATACCTGTCCCACGGTGAGACGACAGGGCGCCGAATTGCCGGCGCCGCTCAACGCCGCGCGGGGCGGGCCCTTCATCATGTCGGTCGACAATTCCAGTGGCTCGCAGACCGCGGTTCTCGATCCGTCGCGGGCACGCGTCGCCGGTGCGATCAAGCAGGCCTCGAACGTCGCGGGCGTCAGCTTCCAATACATGCTGACCACCGCCAAGATGGAATCGGATTTCGATCCGAGCGCCGGTGCCACCACATCGTCGGCGCATGGGCTCTACCAGTTCATCGACCAGACCTGGCTCGGCACGGTGAAGGAGGCGGGCGCCCAGCTCGGCTATGGCAATTATTCCGACGCCATCACCAGGACCTCGTCGGGCACCTACACCGTCGATGATCCCGCGATGAAGCGATCGATCATGAAGCTGCGCGACGATCCGGAGGCCGCATCCAGCATGGCGGCTGCGCTGACGCAGTCGAACAGCTTCAAGCTTACTGGACTGCTTGGCCGCAGGCCGAGCGACAGCGAACTCTACATGGCCCATTTCATGGGCGTCGGCGGCGCCGCAAAGCTGATCGCCAATGCCGAGGACAATCCGCAAGCCGTTGGCGCGCGGTTGTTTCCCAATGCGGCATCGGCCAACCGCTCGATCTTCTACGCCAAGGACGGCCGCGCCCGCAGCGTCTCCGAGGTCTATTCGGTGCTGGATGCACGCTATGCCGGCGCTGCAAATTCGAAATCGACCCGCAGCGCGATGGCGGCGTATGGCGACACGCCGTCGACCACGCAGGTCGCAAGCGCCAACGGCGTGCAGCCCGTCGCGCCGGTGATCGACAACGCCGCCTATCTCCAGACCTTTCCAAACACACGCGCGATGACGCCGGCGAGCGCCATGGCGCCAACGACGGTCGCGGACAATGCGCCGAGCACGCCAGTGTTTCGATCGCTCTATCAGCCCGGCGATGCAACGCAGCCGGTCTCGACGACCGTGCAGAAATTGTGGGGCAACAATGCCTCGCTCAATTCGGTCGCACCCGCGACCTCGGGCGCATCGGCAACGCCCGACGTTCGGCCGCCGCAGCCGCTTGATCTCTTCAGCGATCGCAGCGGCACGTTCTCGAGCTAATATCTGCACTCGTGTCCCGCACAAGGCGCAACGCGTAAGCGATGCGCCGCAGAGCCGGGACCCATGCCGCACAGACGGCTGTCGAAGCGCTTCGGTTCCATTAACAAAACGTCAATAAAACCAAACGGTTATGGTGAACGCTTTGTTAAGCGTCGTGGTTTATTTTGTGTTGCAGGTGACAAGCCGTCACCGCTTCGTCTTCGTTGCGTTAAGCCGGAAGCAACATGATCGTTCGGCAGTTCATCAATTGGATCAGGACGGCGCCCGCCGGCGAGCGGGCCGAGGCGACACGGGCGTTGGCCCGGGCCTGGCTGATCTCAGACCTTTCCCGTGACGACCGGGTTGCCGCCGAAGGCGCGCTTCTGATGCTGCTCGACGATCCCTCGCCGCTGGTGCGGCAGGCGATGGCCGAGGCGTTTGCACGCAGCACCGAGGCGCCGGCCGCAATCGTGCGGGCGCTGTCGGCGGACCAGCCGACCGTCGCGCTGCCCGTGCTCGAACATTCTCCGTTGCTGATCGACGCCGATCTCGTCGACATCGTCGCGACCGGCAACGACGAAGTGCAGTGCGCGGTCGCCCGCCGCATCGCGCTGCCGGTATCGGTCTGCGCCGCCATCGCCGAAGTCGGCTGCGCGGCGGCAGCGCTCGAGCTGATCGAAAATCCTCATGCCGAGCTTGCGCCGTTCTCCTGGGATCGCATCGTCGAACGTCACGGCCATCTCGCCGCGATCCGCGAGGCGATGCTGGTGCTAGAGGATATGCCGTCCGCCACGCGCGCCGCGCTGGTGGCGAAACTCTCCGAGTCGCTGGCGCAATTCGTCGTGGCCCGGAACTGGCTGAGTGCCGACCGCGCCGAGCGCATCGCGACCGAGGCGCGTGACCGCTCCACCATGAACATCGCGGCGCGCTCGCGCGGCGAGGACATGCAGGGGCTTGTCCGGCACCTGCGCATCACGGGCCAGCTCACCGCGGGTCTTGTTCTGCGCGCTCTGCTGTCGAGCAATCTCGACTTGTTCGACGCGGCGCTGGCTGAACTCGCCGATCTGCCGCTGGCGCGCGTGACCGCACTGCTGCACGATCGTGGTGGCAACAGCCTGCACGCGTTGCTCCGCCGCGCCGGGCTTCCCGAGGCGACGTTTGCCGCATTCCAGGTCGCGCTCGATGCCTGCCACGAGCAAGGCTTTGTCGACAGCGACGACAACGCGGCGCGGCTGCGCCGGCGCATGGTCGAGCGCGTGCTCACCCATTGCGAGACCGACCGCGGCGCCACCGAGCCGCTGATGGTCCTGCTGCGCCGCTTCGCCACCGAATCCGCGCGCGAGGAGGCAAGGCTGTTCTGCGACGAGCTGGTCGCGGACGAGGCGGTCGATCCGGGGTACGACGAGCTGATCGCGGCCTGAATCGTAGCTTGTGTCGCCCCGGCGAAGGCCGGTGCCCATACCGCGAGGTCTCGCAATTGAAGCGAGATGGCCGCCGCCTTTTGCAATAATTTGCGCTGGTAGTCATGGGTTCCGGCCTTCGCCGGAACGACGCCTATGGCTACTCCGCCGGCGCGATGCTCGGCGCCAGGATTACCTCGAGATGCTCGGGGCGGTCGCGGTTGACCTGGGCGAGATAGTCGTCGGCGACCTTGCGCAGGCGCCGGCTGAGCTCGGCGGAGACGCTGATGTGGTCGAGCTTGGTGTTCTCGTGCACGATGGCGAGGATGGCGTTGATGTGGTGCGTGAACAGCTCGGCCGGCACCTTTTCGAGATCTGGCGCATGCTCGATGACGCGGCACAGGCTCTCGGCAATTCCCGCCGCCGCCGGATAGCCGAAGGTCGCGGCATCGCCCTTGACGTCGTGCGCGGCGCGAAAGAGCTCGTCGCGCCTGTCCTTGGTGAAGCCGTCGTGCCGGATGGCGACGTAGGCGGCCGACAGCCGGTTGATCTCGGTCACCATCCAGTCTTTGAACTCGCTGGCGAGGCCCGCGAGCGCCTGTTCGGCCCGGCCGACCGGATCGTCCATGTCCTTCTCTTCGACACGGCGCAGGACCGTACGCAGCGGGTTGGGCTGCGTGATGATTTGATGCGTGGCGAAGGCCGTGACCTTGATGTCCCTTGCGCTGTTCTTCGCCATGATATCGGCCTCGACCGTGAGAGACGTTGCGCTAGATAGAGGAGCGGGCCTTGTCGAGCAGCGAGGGCTGCTGCAGCACCTCGTGCTTTTCGCCGACGCGGCGCTCGGGACCCATATAAGCGGAGATGGTGTTGCGGCGCCGGTCCGGGCCGAAATAGGTCTTGGTCTTGATGAAGGGGCGGGGACTGGCGACCACGTTGAGGATGCGCTGGTAGAGCCCCTTCGCCGAGATCGGCTTGGCCAGGAATTCGGTGACGCCGGCGTCGCGCGCCACGGTGACGCGGCGTTTCTCGGAATGGCCGGTCAGCATGATGATCGGCGCGTAGGGATTGCCCTTGGATTCCGGCTGCCGGATCATCTGCGCCAGCTCGAGCCCGTCGAAGATCGGCATGGCCCAGTCGGCGATGACGATGTCGGGCACGTAATGGCTGTACATTTCCAGCGCGGTGGCGCCGTCTTCGGCTTCGTAGACCTCGCGCGCGCCGAAGGAATGCAGCAGCGTCCGCAGGATGCGGCGCATGTGCGGATTGTCGTCGCAGATGAGGAAACGCAGTTTGTTGAAATCGATGCGAAACATGGAGCCCGGGCCGAAGCGGTCAACTTTCGTTAACCATATCGCGCCGACGGTTAACGAAGGGTTGCGATCGGCAGTCTGACGAGGCGCTCAGGAGCCGAACTGCTCGCGCAGAATGCGCTCTTCCAGGCTGTGACCGGGGTCAAACAGCATGCGCATCGAGATGGTCCTGTCGGACAGCACCTCGACGCGGCGGACGTCGCGGACCTCGTCATGGTCGGCGACCGCCGCCACGGGGCGCTTGTCGCCCTCCAGCACCTCGATCACGACATAAGCCGTGTTCGGCAGCAGCGCGCCGCGCCAGCGGCGCGGGCGGAAGGCGCTGATCGGCGTCAGCGCCAGCAGCGCAGCGTTGATCGGCAGGATCGGTCCCTGGGCGGACAGATTGTAGGCGGTCGAGCCGGCCGGTGTTGCCACCATGATGCCGTCGGCGATCAGCTCGGTCATGCGTTCACGCTCGTCGATCAGGATCCGCAGGCGCGCGGCCTGGTAGGTCTGCCGGAACAGGGCGACCTCGTTGATGGCGTGATGCAGGTGGACGCGGTCGTTGGCGTCGGTCGCGCGCATCAGGAGCGGGTTGATCTCGGATTCCTTCGCCGCCTCGAGACGGGCCCGAAGATCGACCGTCGAGTACTCGTTCATCAGGAAGCCGACGGTGCCGCGGTGCATGCCGTAGATCGGTTTGCCCGAGCGCATGTTCCGATGCAGCGTCTGGAGCATGAGCCCGTCGCCGCCAAGTGCGACCACGACGTCCGCCTCCTCGACGGTGCAATTGCCATAATCCCTGGTCAGCTCGCCGAAGGCCGCTTGCGCCTCGATGCTCGGGCTGGCGACGAAGGCGATCCGGTCGTATCGCGCTGGCTTGGTCATGGCTTCCGGGGCAGGGCCGCTGGAGAAAGTTCCGCCGGGCTCGTCTATACGACCTGGGCCTCGATTGTCGAGGATGACCGCCCTTCAAAGGAGACCGGCAACTGCCCATCCCGATCTGAGGACAAAATCGGGTCGATTTGCGCCCAACCGGGCTCTCCAGGCAGCGCTGGACCCACGATCCCCCAAACCGTCGCAATTCCGCGCTAGCCTTGCGGTCCGGACCGATGCTCGCAGCCGGGCAGGGAGAACGATCATGGCGACGAATATGCCGGCGCTCCGCCGCGCGACCTTGGTACTGGCGGTGTCGGCTTTCGCGCTTGCGGGATTTGCGCGTGCGGATGATCCGCCGCAACCGCGCGCCGAGACCGCGGCGCCAGCCGGACAAAAGGGCGGGCGCGGCGGCGGCGCACAAAGCGCGTCTCAGAATTCATCGTCATCCGCCGAGCCGCACCGTCTCCCCTCGGATTCGACCACGAAGCAGACGCTCGATCTTCCCGGCCGTACCCTCAACTTCGCCGCGACCGCTGGTTCGATCCGCGTGTTCGACGGCAAGGGCGAGCCGCTGGCCGACATTGCCTATACATCCTATGAGCTCGACGGCGCCGACCGTGCGACGCGCCCCGTAATGTTCCTGTTCAACGGCGGCCCCGGTGCGTCTTCGGCATGGCTCCAGTTCGGCGCGGCCGGGCCGTGGCGGCTACCGCTGGATGGCGAAGCTCTGTCGCCGTCCGCCTCGCCCGAGGTGAAGCCGAATGCGGAGACCTGGCTCGATTTCACCGATCTCGTCTTCATCGATCCCGTTAGCACCGGCTACAGCCGCTTCATCGCCAGCGGCGAGGATGCGCGCAAGTCGTTCTACTCCGTTGATGGCGACGTCAATGCGATCGCGCTTGTGATCCGCCGCTGGCTGGAGAAGCACGATCGGCTGACTTCGCCGAAATACGTCGCGGGCGAGAGCTATGGCGGCATTCGCGGGCCGAAGGTGGTGCGCCAGTTGCAGCTCCAGCATGGGGTCGGCGTCAGGGGATTGATCCTGGTGTCGCCGCTCCTGGACTTCCGCGAGTTCGCCGGCACCAGCCTCCTGCAATATGTCGCGACGCTGCCGAGCTATGTCGCGGTGGCGCGCGAAGCCAAAGGGGCGGTCAAGCGCGCCGATCTCGCCGACGTCGAGGCTTACGCGCGCGGCGACTTTCTGGCCGATCTCGTCAAGGGCGAGGTGGATAAGGAGGCCACCAACCGTCTTGCCGACAAGGTCGCCGAGCTCACCGGTATCGACCAGGCGGTCAGCCGCCGGCTCGCCGGCCGCTTCGATGTCGGGGAATTCCGCCGCGAGTTCGATCGCAAAGGCGGCAAAGTGACGGGCCGCTACGATGCCTCGGTGCGCGGCTTCGATCCCTACCCGGATTCGAGCAGTTCTCGGTTCGGCGACCCCTCAGGCGATGCGCTGCAGGCGCCGCTGACGAGTGCCGCGGTCGACGTCCTGACGCGAAAACTCAACTGGCGGCCGGACGGCTCCTACGAGGTCCTGAACGGCGCCGTCGAGGGCAAATGGGATTTCGGCCGCGGCATCAACCCGCCGCAGTCGGTGTCCGAGCTGCGCCAGATCCTTGCCACGGATGCCAAGCTGAACGTGCTGGTCGCGCACGGCCTATTCGATCTCGCCACGCCCTATTTCGGATCGAAGCGGGTGCTCGACCAGTTGCCGGCCTTCGCGACACAGCGGGTGAAATTCATCGTCTATCCCGGCGGCCACATGTTCTATTCGCGCGACGGCTCGCGGCAGGCGTTGCGGAGCGAGGTCGAGACTCTCATTCGGGAGTAGGCCGTCGCTTGCTCGGCTTGTATCTCCGCGCGATCTCACGCGCCACGACCTTGGCCGGCTTGAGGTTGGCGCCCGCAATCCAGACGTCGCTGACCTTGCCGCGCTTGTCGCGGATGCGCCGCACGGGCTCGCCGTGGCTGGAATAGCCGGCGGCCCAGGCAAGCTTGCCGGTGTCTCGGCCGGTGACCTCGATCTCGGCAGCGTCCATGAACGGGTTGTTGAACTGGGGATTGGCGACCAGCACGCGGTTGCCTGCAGGCACGAGGTCGCTCGCGCCCCAGATCGTCCACCAGCGCCCGGTCCAGTCGCGCACGCGCCGGTCGGGTGCGCCGCGCGTTTTAAACACGTGCAGGATCTGCATCGCGCCGTCCATCCAGAACGGCGCCGCGCCGTCGATGGAGTTGCTGAGGATGCTGATCGCGAGCTCGCAAGCGGGGATGGAGCAGGTCCGCGAGATGTAGCCCTGAAAGCCGCCGCCATGGCCGAACCAATCCCAGCCGTCGGTCTTGCCGGCGTTGACGCCGAGGCCGTAGTAACCTTCGAAGCTCTGCGGCACGCGCCAATGGTTTCGCGTCATCTCGCGGCGGCTCGCGACCGATAGCACGCTCTTTTTCGCATTGGGCGCGAGCTGCGCGAAAAACCGCGCCGTCTCGGCGGCGGTCGCGACGAAGCCGGCGGCCGATGCCATGGCGTGCGCGGGATTGTCGCCTGGGATTACACATCGCTCTCCGTACGGCAGCTTGCGGGTGTGACCGCGCGCGAATGCCGCGCTCTTGGGAAGCGGCGCGTCCGGCTCGGTCTCGCGCAGGCCTGCGGCTTCGATGATCTCGCGCTTGATCCAGACCGGGTAGGGCTCCTTCGTCACGGCCTCGATGAGGAGACCGATCAGGCCAAAGCCGTGGTTGGAATATTTGAAGCGCGTGCCCGGTTCGATCGCTGTCGGCAGCTTCAATTCCGCCGCCAGCTCCTTGGCGTTGAGATAGGGACGGTTGTCGATGAACTGGCTGGAATCGGCGCCGTCGCGCGTCAGTCCCGCGCTGTGCGAGAGCACTTGCGCAATTGTTGTTTCGGCGACGCGCGGATGCAGGCCGACGACATATTGTCCGATGGGATCGTCGAGCCGGAGCTTGTGCTGCTCGCGCAGCTTCATGATGCCGGCCGAGGTAAAACTCTTGGAGTGGGAGGCGATGCGAAAGCGGTGTCGCGGGGTGAGCTTCTCGCCGGTGTCGAGATTGGCGAGGCCGAACGCGTGCTCGGCGACCACCTCGCCGCGATGGACGAATGCGACCATAACGCCGGGCTGTTGAAACGTCGTTTGTTGGAATTCGATCCAGGAGCCGATGTAGTCGATCGCGGATCGCAGCCACTTGTCCATTGCGCACCAATTTGCGAGGGGAGGATTGGTGCGGAAGGCTATCCGAGAACGCAGAATGGGCACAACCCTGCGGTTGTGCCCATTTGCTTCATTCGAAGATGCGGCGTCTTTAGTAGACGAGGGTCGCGCCGGTCGGCTTGTCGAGCGCCGTGGCAAGCGAGCGATACTCGGAGCTGTCGGTGCCGGCGAGCGAGGCGATCTTGTTCAAGTGGTACTGCGCCTGCTCCCGGTTGCCCTGCTCGAGCTGCCAGAGGCCGTAATACTGCCAGGTGCGGACGTGGTTCGGATCGTCCTTCAGCGCCAGCTCGTAATAGATCTTCGACGACTGGTAGTCGCCGATCTTGCGATAGGAATAGCCGATCAAATTGGCGACGTCGGCGACGTCGTCGCGCTTGAGCGACTTCAGCTGGCCGATCGCACCCGTGTAGTCGTGATTGTCGTAGATCGTGGTGTAGGCGGTACGGTACGCGGCAAGGAATTTCGGATCGCTGACGGAGGAGCTCTTCTTCTTGCCCTTCTTGGTCGAGGTGTCCGACTTCGGCGGCGACGAGGGTTCGTCGCTGCCTGCGGCATAGGCGCTGGTCAGAGCCGGCCCGGCCGCCAACGTCATGGCGACAAGTCCCGGCACAAGAAGCGTTGAGAGTTTGCGCATCTAAGTTCTCCCGTATGAAGCGTGGCGATCCTACACGATTGCCCAGAGACCGGAACACCCGGCGCGCAAAAACATTCCCCGCCGCCCCGGTCTATTCGCCCTGCCGCAGATGACAAACGTGTCATCGAGATGAACGGAAACCTGCAAAGGGCTTCAGACTGGGTTCAGCGCCCGCCGCCTAGGCTCTCACCTATGATCGAAGGGTAGGCGAGAGGGTGCCGCCTCAAGATCCTTCCAAGAGGAGACCAACCATGTTGAAGACCATTTCCGCAGCCTTGCTCGCAGCTTCCGTGATTGCAGCTCCGGCCTTCGCCACCGAAGCCGGAAAGACCACCACGACCACGCCGGTGATCAAGGCGGACCAGAGCCAGACCAAGGTGTCGACCACCGCCGCGAAACCCGACGCCGGCCTCAAGGCGGACGCCAAGGTCTCCGACATCAAGGCGGGCGCCAAGGTGGATACCAAGTCGAAGGCGATGAACGCCAACGCCGCGGCCACCCCGGACGAGCACAAGACCGTGCGCACGCATCGCCACCACCACAAGCATCTGGCGGCGAAGAAGTCTCTGAAGACGCAGCCGGACGTGATCAAGCCGGCGACAATGGACAAGCGCAGCTAACGACTGATCCGGCGCGGCGACGTCGTAGCATTGCCCAGTCGCCGCGTGAGGAATTCAGGCCGGCCCGTCGATTCGGCGCCTGCGCGAAAGCGCAGCCGTCGGCGGCGGGCCGGTGCGCTATCCGCAAGGCTTGTGGCGGCAGGGCTCTTGGCGGCAAGGCTTGTGGCGGCAGGACGTGCGAGCAGGACCGAATTCCCTTCGCGCAATCTTGAGGCTAGAACAGCTCCTGGTCTGGTTCAACGGAGAGCGTAAGCGGTGGGGCAATTGGCGAAACGAGCGGTACGCCTGGCATTGATCCTGGCATTGCCGTTGGCGCTGGCGGCATGTTTCGGCAGCGACGGTGACCGTCCAACCCTGATGGACGGGACCCAGGCCGGCGGGCCGCAGCCGTTTCCCGACAATTTCCGCAGCGATACGCTGGCCTTGATGCGCAGCTATCTGAACAACCCGGTGGGCGTGCGCGACGCCAGCATGGCCGAGCCGTTGCAGCGCGAGGTCGGCGGCCGCCAGTTCTATGTCAGCTGCCTGCACTTCACCCCACGCGAGACCGACGGCACCTACAAGGCCATGCGGGAACGCGCCGTCATTTTCGTCAACGGCCGGGGGGACCGCGTCGTCGATCGCGCCAGCGAGCTGTGCGCGGGCGCGGTTTACGTACCCTTTCCGGAACTGGAAAAGATGACGCGGTAGCGCAAAGCCCGCCTTCATCGGCTGGTGGTAGGACAGAGGCCGCCGGAGCTGCCGGATCACATTTCGGCGAGCTTTGAACGGGGTGGTTTCGCCTTGCGACAAATTGTTACGCAGATCTTTGCGCAGGCTAGGAAAACAGCCGGTACAAGGCTACGTGATGGAACAAAGTCGCGTTGTTGCTGCTCTGTCACAGTTGCGAACGATCAACGTTCCGGCATCGCCGCGAAGCAACCCAATTCACGCCACGTTGTTTCCTGAGTGTCGTTAATGAAAGAACGGGGATGATCATGAAAACGATTTTGCTGGGCGCAGTCGCTCTGCTTGCGCTGGCCGCGCCGGCCGCAGCAGCGGATATGCAGGCCCGCACCTACACCAAGGCTCCGGCCTACACGCCGCCGCAGGTGATCTACAACTGGACCGGTTTCTACATCGGCGGCCATGTCGGCGGCGCCTTTGCCGGCGACAGCAGCTTCCAGTCGAGCGACGCGCGCTTCCTGGGCGGCGTGCAGGGCGGCTTCGACTACCAGTTCGCGCCCAACTGGGTCGTGGGTATCGAGGCCCAGTATTCATGGCTGCCGACCAACAATAACGGTGTCACGTTCCCGCTGGGCTCGCAGGTGACGTCCAATACCGACCAGATCGGTTCGGTGACTGGCCGCATCGGCTACACCTGGGGTCCGGCGCTGCTCTATGCCAAGGGCGGTTACGCCTGGCGCAATGGCGGTCTCGGAGTCAACGTCGCCGGCGTGCCGCAGACATTCACCACTACAGGCAACAGCAAGGACGGTTATACCGTCGGCGCCGGCCTCGAATACATGTTCGCGCCGAACTGGTCGGCCAAGGCCGAGTACCAATACTACAACTTTGGCAGCACGACCTTCACCTCCACCTCCGGTCCGCCCGACATCATCGGCGTCCGGGGCCGGGACGACGAGCATACCGTCAAGGTCGGCGTGAACTACCGCTTCGGTTGGGGCGGTCCGGCAGCCTCGCGCTACTGACGCGTCACCAACGACCACGATCTGACAAAGGCTGGCTCCCGCCGGCCTTTCGTTTGCCGGCCCTCGTGGGCCAGCCTTTTGTTTGCATTGCATCAACCATCTGGCGCGTCATTTGCAGGCGAACATTCCAGCGTGCGCCTTCTCACGCGCGTCACGGAGGGTAAAGCAAAAATAATTTTTGCCGCTTACGGAACTCACGCGCCGGAACGCGTTATATGACAATTACCGGGTTGGTGGGACGACGGACATGCGTATCTTGGTGTCGGCAGTGGTGCTCTCGTGCTTCGTCAGTTTGCCGTGCGCTGCCCAAACAATCCTCAAATCCGAACCTCTGATGCTGGCACCCTATGAGGTGGCCTTCGTCAAGGACGCCTCATGCTCCTTCGGCAAGGTGCTGAAGGTCACCGGCGCGATCCGTGGGCTGCATCGCCGGAAGGCCTGCGTGGCCCTGGCGGGCGAGCAGGCCTCGCTGGCAACCGCGACGCCCTGAGACTTTTCCCGGCTCTGACTTTCTCAGGCGTCCAGTCGGATCCTACGAATTCAGCTCAAGTTCCAACCTGGACTGGCGATCGGCCTCGGCCTTGTTCCTGGCGGGGTCCTCGCCCTGTGCGGCCTGGCACGGCTTGATCTCGTAATCATTGTCTAGCACCCGGCGCGGGCCGAGGCGATCGTCGTCGGCACTGACATCCACGACGAGGCCACTCCGCTGCGCGAGCTTCCAGATATCGGACTCATCAGGGTAGGCCTTGCTGATCTGGGCATCGTTGCAGAACAGGGCGTAAGGCATTCTTCCCGCTCCCGGAAACCGCGATAACGATTTTGCGGGGGAGGGGTTCCCGTCGGCCGGTTGATCACATAGCCGTGATGTGCGGCGCCGGACCCTGAGTCCTTAACGAGTCCTGAATCCTGAAAAAAAGAATCCCTGGGACTCGTTTGGCGGAATCAGCGGATGTTTTCGGCCATGACGAGTGACCTGAAAACCTCCTGCGGGCACATGCTGCTGCCCCTGACGCTGGCGCTGTTCGGCGCCTGTGCGGCCAATCTCTGGCTGGTGTGGTCCTGGCTGTAGGCTCGCGACAGGAGGTCCGGCTTTACTTTTCAGCCGCTGGACGGGGAGAGACGTCGCGGATGGCGGCGCGCAGTTTGGTCAGGGTGGCCGTGCAATATTCCTCGCGCTCGCGCTCGAACCGCTCCTGATGCTTGCGGAAATTGGCGATGCGGGTCTGCATCTCGGCTCGGACGTCGGAGCGCGCCGCCCGCGGCGTCAAGACAGGTGAGGGCTGCGCCGGCGGAGCGGGCCGAAGCGGTTCGATCTCGACGACGGTCTCGAGAGGGATGATCTCCACCGACGCGGCCGCTGCCGCCATCGGGATCGCCGGTGGATGGAGGTCATCCGTTTTGCCGGTTACCGATTGGACGAAGGCCATTGTCTGCGCGATCAGCGCGTCGCGTTCCCTGATCCACTTCATGGTGCACCTTTGTTGGGGCTATTCCAGCAAAGCTGGCCAGCAGAATCAAGAAGGTGTTTGTTGGGGATTGCATATTTTTCCCGCCCGCCTGACAGTGGGGAATGGATGCCAAAACGGACCATTCGGACGAAGCGGACGGCTTGAGGCTCGTTCGCGCGTTCCTGTCGCTGCCGCCCGACAGGCGGGCGGAAGTGATCGCGTTCGTGGAAGAATTGGCGCGGGCCCAAAGCCGGCCCGAGGAGGGCACGGAGGTCTCGCCGGGGTGAGCGCTATCGCTCCCGCGGATTGACGTTGGGCTCGAACGGCGCCCCGACCACCCGAACGGGTGTCGGCGCGGTTACGTCGATAGCAGCCCTTTCGGCCATCTGCTGTGCCGGAGCCGGCCCAAGTGTCAGCTCGAACAGCGCAACTGTGCCAGCCACGACGCCGCAGCACAGCGTGACTATCGACAGCAGAAACATGTTTCGGTTTTCTTCTCGGATCCGCATGGGCCGACAACGGCTGAGGCGAGCAACCGGTTCCGCGCCGGCCCTGTCGGGATCATCGCAGCCGTCCCAATTTTCTGCCAACGCTTAATCCCTAGCGTCGGGCATTGGAACCGCGGGACATGGAAGGTCGCGCTGATCGTGGCCGTGATGGGCAGCGCGCTTGCCGCCGTCGCCGCGTTCGGGACGCGCGAACTTTCGGCGACCGTCGACGGCTTCGCCGAACTCTCCGCCGCGCAATCTTCCGCGCTCAACCTGACGCGGGCCCAGCGGCGCGCCGAGACCTATCATGCCGCGCTCTACGCGGTCTTCACTGAGGCTACGGAGGCGGGCAATGCCAATCGTCTCAAGACCGCGATCCAGAACCGCGATGAAATCCCTCAATTCCTGGAGGCGGCGGAGCAGGACGATCCGGCGCGCGCGGGCCAGATCAGGAGCATCGGCGACCAGTTGAAGGCCGTGTTCGCCGGCTGCGATCCGGTGCTGAAGGCCGTCACCCAGGCCCGCACCACGACGGAGCGCGTCAGCGAACTCTCGGTTGCGGCGACGCGCATCGGCGACGTCGTCGAGCTGATCAACACCATCGCCGGCCAGACCAACCTGCTGGCGCTGAACGCCACGATCGAGGCGGCACGTGCCGGCGAGGCCGGCCGCGGCTTCGCGGTCGTCGCCGCCGAGGTGAAGACGCTGGCCGAGCAGACCGCGAAAGCGACCGGCGAGATCAGCCAGCAGATTTCCGGCATCCAGACCGCGACCCAGGAATTCGTCAGCGCGATCCGCGACATCTCCGCGACGATCGAGCGGCTCTCGTCGACCATCGCCGCGGCCGTCGAGGAGCAGGGCGCCACGACCCAGGAGATTTCGCGCAACGTGCAGCAGGCCGCGCACGGCACCCAGCAGGTCTCCACCAACATCACCGACGTGCAGCGCGGCGCGGTCGAGACCGGCTCGGCCTCCTCGCAGGTGCCTTCCACCGCCAAGATGCTGGCGACCGACAGCAACCGGCCGAAGGACGAAGTCGGGAAGTTCTTGCGGACCGTGCGTGCCGCGTAAGCCTGCGCGGCGGCTTTGGTCGCCGCGCGCGCTATCGCGCCAGCAGAAAACCGAACGCGATGACGAACAGCACGGCCGTCATGATGACGGCCGTCGCCGCGCCGGCGGCGATCCTGGCCTTCTCTTTGGCTGTGGTGGAGCGCATGGGCCCAGACGCGACGGATGACGTAAGCAGGTTCGCTTACGGACCATTTCGGACCGCTCGCCTTGCCTGTATACTGCAGTTGCGCCGGAATTCACATCCCGTCCAATGATCGCCAAACGTCCACCCGTGCTCGCCCACGAGCGCTTTGTCGCCGATCGCGAGAATTTTGCCGACCGCGATCTGGCCGCGCGGTTCGAGCGCATCGCGCAGACCAACCTGTGGGGCGCGGCCAGCTCGGTCTCCGGCCTCGGCTCGGAAGACTTGGCGACGGCTGCGATCCGGGATGAACTGCCTCCACTGCTGCAACGGCTCGGCGCGCGCTCGCTGCTCGATGCGCCTTGCGGCGATGCCGGCTGGATCGGCCGCGTGAAGCTCGATCTCGATTACACCGGCATCGACATCGTGCCGTCGCTGATCGCGGCGAATCGCCAGCGCGTGGCTCGCGGCGAACTGTCCGGCCGATTTCTCGTTGCCGACATCACGCGCGATGCACTGCCGCGCGCGGATGTCGTCTTGTGCCGGGACTGCCTGGTGCATTTGAGCTTCGACAACATCGTTCGTGCCGTCGACCGCTTCCGGACGAGTGGCGCGCGCTTCCTGCTGGTCACGACGTTTCCCGAATGGGACGGCAATCGCGATTGCGAGGACGGCGACTGGCGGGCGCTGAACATGGCGAAGGCGCCGTTCGATTGGCCGGCGCCGCGCGAACTGATCAGCGAGCGTTGCGAGGAGGGCGGTGGCGGCTGGCGCGACAAGAGCCTTGGGCTGTGGCGGCTGGATGAATTGTCGGATGGGGTCCGCATTGCCACGGATGTGTGACAGGCGCGAGCGGAACGTCCATTGCCTCAGTGATGGTCATTGCGATACACTTGTGGTTGTGTGAAGTGATCTCGCACTGCGGTGACGATGCCGGAGCACGCCATGAGGACGAGTCTTGTCGTCGCCGCTCTGTTGATCTGGTGCTCCGCGCCGGGACTGGCGCAGCAGGACGGCGCTGCGCTCTACGCAACACAGTGCGCACAGTGTCACGACGGCGATGTCCAAAACCGCGTGCCGGGCCGCAGCGCCATGCAGGCGATGTCGTTCGATCATGTGCTGGAGACTTTGACCTCCGGCAGTATGTCAGCGATGGCGAAGGGCCGCAGCGACGTAGAGCGCCGCGCAATTGCCGCCTTCGTCACCGGCAAGTCCGCGACCAGTGCCAGTGCGGTCGACGCGGAGGGACGCTGCACGCAGCAGGCCGGCGGCTTCCCGCAAACGCTGGACGGTCCGCGCTGGAACGGATGGGGCGTTGACGTCAACAACAGTCGCTTCCAGCCGGCCGACATGGCCGGTCTGACCGCGGAGCAGGTGCCGCACCTGCGGCTGAAATGGACTTATGCCTTTCCCGGCGCCGCGGTGTCCTTTGCGCCGCCAACCATCGTGGGCGGCCTGCTGTTCATCGGCGGCACCGACCGCAAGGTGCACGCGCTTGACGCGCGAAGCGGCTGCACGCTGTGGACATTCGCGGCCGATGCCGCCGTGCGCGCCGCGATCAGCTTTGCACAGCTTCCGGGCTCCGATCAGTTCGCGATCTTCTTCGGCGATTTGCGCGCCAACGCCTATGCCGTGAACGCGCTGACCGGCACGGTGATCTGGAAAACCAAGGTCGAGGAGCATGCGGCTGCGCGCATCACCGGCGCGCCGACGCTGCATTCCGGCGTGCTCTACGTGCCGGTGTCCTCGCTCGAGGAAGCCGTCGGCTCGCAGGCCTCTTACGAATGCTGTACCTTCCGCGGCAGCGTGGCGGCGCTGGACGCCGCGACCGGCAAGACAGTCTGGCAGGCCTATACGATTCCCGAAGTGCCGCATCCGACCGGCAAGAATGCGAGGGGCACGCAGCTATTCGGCCCGTCCGGCGCCGCCGTCTGGTCGGCTCCGACGATCGATCCGAAGCGCAGCGCGATCTATGTCGCGACCAGCAATTCCTACTCAAATCCGCCGTCCGCAACCAGCGACGCGATCCTCGCCTTCGATCTTGCGACAGGAAAGCTGCTCTGGAAGCAGCAGGCGACGCCGAAGGACGCCTATGTCGTGGCGTGCTACGGCGCGGACAAGACCAATTGTCCCGAGGATCACGGACCCGATCACGATTTCGGCCAGTCGCCAATTCTCGTGACCCTGCGCGACGACAGGCGCGTGCTCGTCATTGCGCAGAAATCCGGCGTCGTGCACGCGCTCGATCCCGATGACGGCGGCAAGATCCTGTGGCAGACGCGGATCGGGAAGGGCGGCCCGCTCGGCGGCAGCGAGTGGGGCTCGGCCGCCGACCAGGACCGCATCTATGTCGCGAACTCCGATGTGCGCTTTACGCGCGACGGCACGCGGCGGCTCGATTCCACCCAGGGCGGCGGTCTGTTCGGGCTCGACCTCGTCAGTGGAAAGATTGCAATGGAAGTGCCGCCGGTCGCCTGCGGTGACCGCCCCCAATGCAGCCCCGCGCTGTCGGCGGCGGTGAGCCTGATCCCGGGCGTCCTGTTCTCCGGCGGCGTCAGCGGCTTCCTGCGTGCCTACGCCACCGCCGACGGCAAGCTCTTGTGGGAGTTCGACACCGCGCAGGATTTCAAAGCCGTCAACGGCGTCCCCGCTCATGGCGGCGCAATCGACGGCCCGGGGCCGGTCATCGCCGGCGGCGTGCTCTACACCAATTCCGGCTATGGCCAGTGGAGCGGCATTGCCGGCAACGTACTGCTGGCGTTCGAGGTGGAGAAGAAGTGAGGGCCGTCATCGGCGCGACTTGCGGCAGGACAGGACCAGCACCATCGCCCATGCAGACTCTGCTGGAATAAAACACCGGGCGTTCGAAACGTGAGGAATCGGAGTGTGCTCGATGATCGATGCCAGATGCAGTTGTGGGACCGTCAGGCTTTCGCTTCCGGGTCCATCCAACCTGGTAGTCGCGTGTCATTGTGTCGATTGCCAGCGCCGAACCGGCGCGCCGTTCGGCGTCGGTGCCTTTTATCCGGTTGAGGTCGTCACGATCTCGGGCGCGCCGAAGGAATACGTCCGGCCAGCCGCAAGCGGCGGCAAGGTGCGCTTCCATTTCTGCACCGATTGCGGCTCAACCGTCTATTGGAAGGCGGACAATCTGCCCGCGCTGATCGGAGTCGCCGTCGGCACGATTGCGGACCCGAACTTCCCGGCTCCGATCAAATCGGTTTTCGAGCAGTCGAAACATGTGTGGGTCGAGATCGACGGCGCCGAGCATCTTCAAGGCGGGAGCGCGCGAAAGTCGTCGAGCTGAGAGCCGCGCGTCAAAAGCTGGTGCCAGCTGAGGGGATTGGTCAGTTTAGCCGACAGGAAACACCGGGGATTGTGACTTTTGGTGTTTGGTCGGAGGAGGAGCGCCCGCGGGCCGGTTCGTCCTCGGGCGTTGCCCATAGACCGATCTGGTCCTAGCGTACAAATTGCGAACGAGGGTGTTCCGCCAAGCGAACGCCCTCGTGCAATATTGTTGCCCCTTGGAACCTTGGAGGACCTGAAAAGATTTCCGGTACGGCGAATCATGAAGGAGGATTTTCATGAAGCGCCACCGGTTCAAACAGGACAGGACGCTAGGCGAGCGCTTATCAAGGAAGCGCGGCTAGCGAGAGAAAAGGCAGATCAATTCCCGGCAGACGACGCGGAGCGTGAAGTGTTTTTGAAGAAGGCCCGCGAATTCGATGCCGACGCCAACATTGACGGATGGCTTAACTCGCGCGGATTGCAACCGCCGAAGTAAGGCGTATGATTCTGGCTGATTTACAACTGAGGGAGGTGCGCTTGGCAGCCGACCTGGTTTTGAAACTTGCCATCGTTGGACTGGGCGTCTTTTCGACGGTCTTAGTCTCTATGTTGTATTTCAATCTGTAAGAGAGAGGCCGCCTCAAAGGGGCGGCCTCGCCGTTAACAATCAGTACCGGCGATAGCCCCGGTGATAGCCATACGCACGGTGGTATCCGTAACCTCGACGCACGCCATAGCCATAGCGACCGACGCCATAGCCATACCGTCGATAGACCGGTGCCGTGCGGACACAGCCGTTCGGACCACAAACCAATGCGACGCTCTCAACGTTTGATGTTTGTCCGAGAGGGGCGAGCGGCATAGCCGATGCCGCACTAGCGGTGAACGCGGCGCCGCTGAGCGCGATTAGTCCGATGAGTGCGAACTTGAGTTTCATGGTGTCCTCCTGTGGAGCGCTGGAACGTATGGCACGGTAGGAAGTTGCACATGAACGAGGGATGAGCAGGAACTTAATTTCCGGCGACAATCGTGAACCGGGACGAACGTCTGCAGAATTTCTACCGCGCGACAAATTGATCCACTTTTACAAATCACATTCTGTGATTCCGCCGGGCAGCGCACGCCGGGCCTTTTTCGTGCGCATAGCCCCAATAAGGACCATGTCTAATAGATCGATTTCATTATCTACCTGAAATCCACTCTCGCTGCGGCTTCAAGGAAATTGCTATCGGCCCAAACGCCTGCTTGGCCGCGGCGGGCACCCCACTGCACTTGAGCGATTTAAAGCCAATTTGGAGCAAATCTCGGGGAGCGGGGACAAGGTGGACCATCAGATTGGCGCTGCTTTCCGCGAGTTGGTCGACAGCGTCATTGTTATGCCGAGGAAGGCCGGGGAGCCTTACACAATCGAGACCCGTGGACGGCTGGCAGCGTTGATTAGGGACAAAGGGAGCCCCGATCGGTAAGGCTGCAATGTCGGCTAAATCGCTGGTGCCGGCTGAGGGGATTGAACCCCCGACCTTCGGTTTACAAAACCGCTGCTCTACCGCTGAGCTAAGCCGGCGACGCCTGGAAAGCGGGCAGGGCTCGGCAATGCGCCGAGTTTGTCCCCGTGCGCGCCGCAATATCAGACTTGGTTGGAAAGTGCCAGAACCCGCAAAGATCGTCGCGGGCATGAAACAGGCGGCCCGAAGGCCGCCTGTTCTGATTTGCTCGACTTATGCCACCTTATTGGCAGATGTGCTGGCGGCCGTCGTCGCCCTTGACCCGGGTGCCGGGCCGACAAACGATGCCGTTGCGAGCCGCGTAGGTATCCCAATTGCCATACCAACCTTGTTCGCTGCGGTTGTAGCTGCCGTAGCCGCCGGAATTGTCATAGGCGTACGAGTTGTCCCAGCTGCGGAACGGCGCCGAGGCAACGGCTGCCGCGGTCCCGACGGCGGCGCCTGCAACCGCGCCCGCAGTAGCCACCGGCCCGAAGCCGTTGTTCGCTCTGTTCACGTCATTGTAGCGGTTCTGGTCGCGGTAGGCCGTTCGCCGATATTGTCGTTCTTGACGGCTGGTGGCGTAGGGACTGCCCCGTCCCATATTCTGGCAATTCGCGCTGGGGAACATGGATTGGCAAGCGGCGGGATTGGAGAAGGCCGCTTGACCAAGTGCGGGGCTTGCCAACGCGGTCGCAGCGATCGCGGCCGCGCCGATCAGTTTCAGGCTCATCATGGCATTCTCTCCATGTTGTTAGACCGTTGCTAAGTGCGACCGTCGGCAGCTCGTTCCGCAATTTGGCGCAAGTGCGGTCACATCGGCGTGAACCCGCAGGGGATGTGCATTTTGTGGCATGCAACCCGTCCGTCGAGGCGTAAGCCGCGCCGTGGGCACGTTAATGCTTTGACAGCGCGCTCGCTTGCATTGAAGTGCTTTCCGATCCCTACGCGTTAGGCTTACCGGAATTTTGCCGGCATCCCTTAACCCACTCGGCCCGACGATCCGATAGGTTGTGGACTGGATAACCGGGATCCTTTCCATGCGCGCCCTGGCGCTCGCAGCGCTTCTGATCGGACTGCCCGTAACCGCTTTTGCCGGCGGCGGCTTCGATATCGTCGTTCCCGGCCGCCCGGGCGTGCCCATCATCATCAACAACATCGACGCGTCCTATACCGTGATCGAGGGTACCTGGGGCCTGGGGAAGAACGTCCAGGTGCAGCCCACGATCTATGGCGGGCGCTATGTCGCCGAACGGCAGCCTGCCGACGTCGGCCATTACTACCCGACGCTGGGCCTGCGGCCCGGCTATGGCCGGCTCGAGGTCGAGCCGTCCGCGAACCGCAAATTGCCGAAGCCGGCGGAGAGCTATCACCAGAGCTGGGGCGCGCAATCGGCGCCGCTGCCGGCGCAGATGGACGTGCCCGTCGATCCCCCGCCGGTGATCCTCGCGCCTGAGATCAACGAGCAGCCGCGGCGTCCTCGGCCGCGGCCACGTGCGGAGATGCCCGGCAGGCGGCCGGGTTAAGAAACGACAAAATCCAACAAACGAAAATCAACAGGAGAGAGTAATGCGTCAGATGATTTCGGGACTCGTCGCGGCGGCTGCCGTGATGTTCATCGGGGCCGCGCCGGCGGCGGCCTGCGGCTTCAATCCGTGCCAGCCGGTTGCGCCGGTCTATTCCGGCTGCAACACTGGCTGCGGCGGCTATGGCTATGGTGCCTATGAGCGTCTCGCCGAGCCGACCACGCAGTATTATTACGTCAACCAGGGCCCGACCTATACCGGTCCGGGCGCCTTCGCGCCGTATCCGACCTATCGTGAGGACGCGGTCGTTGCTCCAGCCAACTATGGCTACGGCCGTGGCTATGGCTATGGAAACGGCTATGGCTATCGTGCCGCCGCAGTCGCAGCCGGCGCCTATCCCTATCATCGGCCGTACTATCGTCCGTATCGCTACGGCTACGGCCCGCGCGCCGGCTATCTGCCGCGCACGCACTACGGCTACGGCCCGCGTTACGGCTATGCTCCTCGCCATGCGCCGTATTACGGCGGCCATCGCGTGCTGCGCCGGTATTACTGATCGCCTGATCGGCTGAGCCAACGAAGCGCCCGTCCGCGCGATGCGGACGGGCGTTTTGTTTTTTAAGGCTTCATCAGCCCCAGCCGGCTTGCGCCGATATAGAGCGAGAGCACGGCGGCGTTCGACACGTTGAGGCTCTTGATCTCGCCGGGCATGTCCAGCCGCGCCACGACGCTGCAGGTGTCGCGGGTCAATTGCCGCAGGCCCTTGCCTTCCGCGCCCAGCACCAGCGCGAGCGGCTCGCGCAGCGTGACCTCGGAGAGATCCGCGCTGCCTTCACTGTCCAGCCCGACGGTCTGGAAACCGAGCTCGTTCAGCGTGGTCAGTGCGCGGGCGAGGTTTTGTACCGTCACGATCGGTACCAACTCCAGCGCGCCGGAGGCGGCCTTGGCCAGCACACCGGTCGCTTCCGGACTGTGGCGCGCGGTGGTGACGATCGCCTTCACGGCGAAGGCCGCAGCCGAGCGCAGGATGGCGCCGACATTGTGCGGATCGGTGATCTGGTCGAGCACCAGCACGATGCCGTCCTGCTCCAAATCCTCGATGTCGGGCGAGGGCAGGGGATCGGCCTCGGCGAGCAGGCCCTGGTGCACCGCGTCGGGCGACAGCAGCCGGTCGATCTCCTGGGGCCGGACGATCTCGGGCGTGACGCGGGTCTCGATATTTTCGTCCGCGAGCCGCTTTGCGGCGTTCTCGGTCAGCGTCAGCTTGCGGATCTGCCGCTCGGGGTTGGCGAGCGCCATGGTGACGGTGTGCCAGCCATAGAGGATGACAGGCCCGTCGGTGTCCGAATCACGCTCGCGCCAGGCCGGCCGGCCGGCCGATTTTCCGGGTTTTTTGAAGGGCTTACCGCCGCCGCGGCGACCTTTCGGGCCGAATTTTCGATCGTTCATAGGTCTGCTTGTGTCATGGGTCCCGGAATATGGCAATTTGGGTGCCTTCGATGGCCATTTTAGCTGGTCGGCTCGGTTGACTTTGCCCCACCGCTTCGCCCATAAACGCGGCCGGTCGCGTCCCTATCCGGGCTCTTGCGGCTTCATGTTCCACGGCCGTCTTCGGTCGCCGGAAAGGTCCGGGCCGATTGTGCTGCCGTCGAGCGGGGGAGTGTCCCGAGTGGCAAAGGGAGCTGACTGTAAATCAGCCGTCTTATGACTTCGAAGGTTCGAGTCCTTCTTCCCCCACCAGCCTTCGCTCGCTTCGCGAGCTACGGCTCGGCAAGCCAGCCCAATCAGCGTCACGCGAACCTAACGAAGGCAGCTGCTCCGTAGCCCAGAGGGCACAGGCGGGCTGTCGCAGCGCGTAAGTCACCCCATCATCTCCCGCACCATCGGCATCACCTTCCGCCCGTAAAGCTCGATGCTCGTCATCAGCTTCTCATGCGGCAGCGGGCCCGCCGAATATTTCAGCTGAAACCGCGCAACGCCCAGCGCCTTTGCGGTCTTCGCGATCTTGCGCGCGACGGTCTCCGGCGAGCCGACATAGAGCGAACCGTGCTCGGCCTCGTTCACGAACTCGTCGCGGCCCATTGGCGGCCAGCCGCGTTCCTTGCCGATGCGGTCGCGCATCGCCTTGTAGTCGGGCCAGAGATCTTCGCGCGCCTGTTCGTCGGTCTCGGCGACATAGCCGGGCGAGTGCACGCCGATCGGCTTTGCCGGGCGGCCCAACTCCCTGAACGCGCGGTGATAGAGATCGACGAAGGGTGCGAAGCGCGCGGGATCGCCGCCGATGATCGCGAGCATCAAGGGCAGGTCGTAATGCGCGGCGCGCACCACCGATTGCGGGCTGCCGCCGACGCCGATCCAGGTCTTTAGCGTGCCGTTCTCGACCGGGGGATAGACGAGCTGACCCTTGAGCGGCGGACGCAGCTTGCCTTCCCAGGTCACCGGCTCTTGCGACAGCAGGGCCGTGAACAGGTCGAGCTTCTCCTCGAACAAAGCCTCGTAAGCCCGCAAATCAAAGCCGAACAGCGGAAAGGACTCCGTGAACGAGCCGCGGCCGAGGATCACCTCGGCGCGCCCGCTCGAGAGCGCGTCCAGCGTCGCAAAGCGCTGGAAGACGCGGATCGGATCGTCCGAGCTCAGCACCGTCACGGCCGAGCCGAGATGGATCCGCTTGGTACGCGACGCGATCGCTGCCAGCACGGTCTCCGGTGAGGAGATCGCGAAGTCGGCACGGTGATGTTCGCCGAGGCCGATGAAGTCGAGGCCGAGCTCGTCGGCCAGCACCGCCTCGTCGACGACGTTGCGGATCACCTGCGCGTGCGGAAGCATCGCGCCGGAAGCGTCCCTGGTGACGTCGCCGAAGGTATCCAGTCCGAATTCGAGCGGTGCGGTCATCGATGAGGTCTCTGCGGGCGCAACTGGCGCCTGCACTGTGGGAGGGATTAGCTTTGGCGTGGAGCTAGGCGGCGGTGACCGGCGCAACAATGCTGCTTCGCGAAACGCAGCGTTTCCGCTTTTTCATCGTGTCGGGCTCGCCCGCGCCTTCAGCCGGACCGGGCGAACGTATCAACCAGGGTCTCGCGCAGCCAGCGCTGTAGTGATTGACGGTCGCGACCAGATTGCGCGACAGCCCGCGCGAGGCGAGGAAGAGGTCGTAGGACGGCAGGGTCTTGCCGGCGAGGCTCACATCGACATGCCCCGCATTCAGGAAGCTGCGCGAGCTCAGCCGCTTCATCGCCGAGAGCGGATGGCCGCGCCGCACCGGCGCTACCGCCACATCCCGCGCATCCGCGCGCCGATGTCGACCTTCGGGCCCTGCGCCGCTGTGCGGGCCGCGCCCGCTGCGGCCTTTGGCCAGGCGGTGCGTTCGAACAGATAGACCAGCTGCTCCGGGATGAAGCGGGTGCGCGAGGCGTAGACGTGGCGGTCGCCCTTGGCGGCCTGGCCGTGGGTGAAGAAGCGCTGCGGTACCACGAGGTGCAGATCGTCCTTGGCGCGGGTCATCGCGACATAGAGCAGGCGGCGCTCCTCCTCGAGCTCCGCGCTGGTGCCGGCGCCGAGATCGGACGGCATGCAGCCGTCGACGACGTTGAGCACGAACACCGACTTCCACTCCTGGCCCTTGGCCGAATGGATGGTGGAGAGGATCAGATAGTCCTCGTCACGAAGAGGAGGCCCGGATTTGTCGCTGGTCGCATCCGGCGGATCGAGCGTGAGCTCGGTCAGGAATTTCTCGCGCGAGGCATAGCCGCTCGCGATCTGCTCGAGCTGCATCAAATCGGCGCGGCGCGTCTCGGAATCCTCGTGGAGGCGATCGAGATGCGGTTCGTACCAGAGCCGCACGCGTTCGAGATCCGTCGGCCATTCCGAGTAACGCAAATTTTCGATGGTGCGGGCGAAGTCGGTCCAGTCGGCGCCGGTGCGAGCTGGCACCGGAAGCTGGCCGAGCGCGGCAAGCGGATCGGTGCTCTCCGCCATCTGGTCGAGCACGCGCTGCGCCGTCGCAGGACCGATGCCCGGCAACAGATGCAGAATGCGAAAGCCGGCGACGCGGTCGCGCGGATTCTCTGTGAAGCGCAGCAGCGCCAGCACGTCCTTGACGTGGGCTGCATCGAGGAATTTCAGCCCGCCGAACTTGACGAAGGGAATGTTGCGGCGGGTGAGCTCGATCTCCAGCGGACCCGAATGCGAGGACGTCCGGAACAGCACCGCCTGATGCTTCAGGAGCGCGCCTTGCTCGCGGTTGGCCAGCACCTCCTCGACGATGTAACGGGCTTGGTCGGCCTCGTCATGCACGGTGACGAGCTGGGGTTTTTGCGTGGAGGCGCGGTCGGTCCAGAGGTTTTTCGTGAAGCGCTCGCGGGCGAGGCCGATGACGCCGTTGGCCGCCGCCAGCACGGTCTGCGTCGAGCGGTAATTGCGGTCGAGCGTGATCATCTCGGCGCGGGGCGAGAAGCTTTGCGGGAAGTCCAGGATGTTGCGGACAGTCGCGGCGCGGAACGAGTAGATCGACTGGGCGTCGTCGCCGACGACGGTGAGGCCGCGTCCGTCCGGCTTCAGCGCCAGCAGGATCGAGGATTGCAGGCGGTTGGTGTCTTGGTATTCGTCGACCAGCACATGATCGAAGCGGCCACCGATTTCGTCCGCGATCAGCGCATCGCTCATCGTCTGCGACCAGTAGAGCAGGAGGTCGTCGTAATCGAGCACGTGCTGGGCCTGCTTGGCCTCGACATAGGCCGCGAACAGGCCCTTCAGCTCGGCCGCCCAGCCTGCGCACCAGGGATAGTGCTGGCCCAGCACCTTCTCGATCTCCATCTCGGCATTGACGCAGCGCGAGTAGATCGACAGGCACGTGCCCTTGGCCGGAAAGCGGCTCTCGGTCTTCGACAATCCGCGCTCGTGCCGGACCAGGTTCATCAGGTCGGCGGAATCCTCGCGGTCGTGGATGGTGAAGGAAGGATCGACGCCGATCCGCTCGGCATATTCGCGCAGCAACCGTGCGCCGATGCCGTGAAACGTGCCGGACCAGGTGAGAGCATCGCGCATGATCGCGGCATTGTTCTCGCCGAGCACTTTTCGCGAGATGCGCTCGACCCGGCCGGCCATCTCGGCCGCGGCGCGGCGCGAGAACGTCATCAAGAGGATGCGGCGCGGATCGGCGCCGGCGACGATCAGATGCGCGACGCGGTGGGCCAGCGTGTTGGTCTTGCCGGACCCGGCGCCGGCAATGACCAGCAGAGGGGCGCCCACGGTCGCACCGTCGGCCACGCCATGCTCCACGGCGCGGCGCTGCTCCGCATTGAGCGTGTCCAGATATGTCGCCACGAATCGCCCCGGTGAAAGGCCGAGAGTCGGCCATCTCGTTGCGAATCGCAATGCGGCTGGACGGAACCGATGTTAAGACCTAGGGACAAGACCGCCTTAAGTTCCAACCCGAAAAGCGCGCACCCGGCATGACCGAGCCCAAGCCCGAACAGTTCGAGATGCGGCGGCTGGAATCACTCAGCAACACCATCTTTGGCGTCGCCATGACGCTGTTGGCCTACGACCTGCCGAAAGCCGCCGTCTTCACCAGCGCGCCCGACTGGAACGATCTCGCCCGGGTCTATTCCGGCAAGCTCGCCGGCCTCGCGCTCAGCTTCATCATCGCCGGCGTGTTCTGGATCAGCCATCACCGGCGATTGGTGCGCCAGCCCGTCGGCAGCCGCGGCGCGGTGATCCTCAATCTGTTCTTCCTGCTCTCGATCGTACTGCTGCCGGTGACCAACGGTCTCTACACCAACTTCCCCATGAGCAGCGCGGTCGCCGTGCTCTACGGCCTGCACCTGACTGCGATCGCCGGTCTCAATGCCTGGCTGTGGTGGAGGATACTTGGCGGCTGGCGCCACGAGATCATGGCCTCGATGTTTCCGCTGCTGGTATTCATCCCGGGCACGATCGTTGCGGTGTTCGCGCCGCATGTCGCGCCCTTCCTGTGGTTCATCGCCTTCGGAGGTCTTCTGATCCAGCGCTTCTATGTCGGGCCGCCGACCAAGCCGGACGCGTAAGGCGGCTCACCCTTGTGTCGCACCGAACCCATCGGCCGGCACGTAGAGCTTGACCGGGCGGATTTCGTAGACCGCCGTCGGATTGACCTGGCGCAGCGTCCGCGCCGCTGCGATCGCCTCCTCGTCAGTGTCGAACTCCATGAGGTGGAAGCCCAGGAGCTGCTCCTTGGTCTCGGCAAACGGGCCGTCCAGCACCACGCCCGCGCCGGGGCCACGCAAGGTGCGGGCCTTGCGGGTCTCATCCAGACGGGCGGCCGGCCCGAAATGTCCGCTCGCCCTCAAGGTCGCCTGAACCTCCAGGACCTTGGTCACGACCGCGGTGTCCTTCTCGGGCGTCCACGACAAGATCTCGTCTTCCACGTGATAGGCCAGGATGGCGTAAAGCATCGTTTCCTCGTTGATTTTGCTGCGCGCAGCTCAAAGGACGTATCACGATGGCTGGGGCCGACAATGGCGGTGAGGAAAATATTGCGTCGTGCCGGCCTCGATGAAACCGTTCTGAAACCCGATTGCGGGCCGGCCGGGTGAACGCTGCCCCAAGCCAGGACGACTGATGGCCACAAGAACACGGAAGGCGATCGGAGGCGGCAATGTCGGGTCACACCATCAAGATCATTTGCGACGCGCGGTGGGCGGCGCAATCGGAGCCTGCCGATTTGCACGACCAGAGCGGTCACCATCGCTATTACGGCAGCTCGGTCGAGAACGGCGGCGAGCGGATCGCCGAAAGCCGCGGCGGCAAGCGCCCGCGCGCCTTCAATGTCTGCGGTTTCTGAAGGCTTCGGCGAGACCGGCCTGAGCGGCGCCAACGAAAAAGGCGCGGCGGGGAAGCCCCGTCGCGCCCGATTTCTTGCTCGCTGGTCCAGGGCTGAGAGCGCCCCGATGCCAAGCCTTTATTCAAAGCTTAGCGGGCGATCCCAGCGAGGTGACAGCGTTCGGTAAGACACACTGGATCACCTCCTTTCGTTGGTTTCGGAAGAGCTCAATATAGGCGGCAATGCTGCCGTTGTTAAGAGGAGGCGGGTCGGGAGGAACCGAGGGCTGTTCGCAAGGCCGGCAGGCGCCGGACAAGCCGTTTCCTGAGCAGTTGAGACCGCCGCCCGGCCGTGTTAGGGAGCCCCTGTCGCGGGTGTAGCTCAATGGTAGAGCAGCAGCCTTCCAAGCTGAGGACGGCGGTTCGATTCCGCTCACCCGCTCCAAAATCATTTCAATGATTACATGGCGTTATGCCGCGTGATACTAGGTAAGCAGCTATTTCTGGGGTGCACTTTAGGGTGTCCTTTGTGGAAATCATTGTGCCGCAAGGGTTTTTTGAATCGGCCTAGCTGAATATCTATCCACAGTTTTCATCCGCATTGGAGATTTAAGTGGAGGAAGAAGACGAGCCGGTCTTCGGGAGAATCAATCGGCTGATGAAGGTTGCCAGCAAGGAAGACGACCGAGGGATGATCCTCTCAGTTGCTGCTTTCGCTGAGGAATGCTTGGGGCAATTGCTTTTGACCTATCTAATAGGTGGCAAGCACGCTGAAGACCTTGTGGAAGGGTTCAACGCGCCGCTTGGCACCCTGTCTGCCAGAATCAAGGGAGCCTACGCTGTTGGATTGCTGTCGGATCAACAGTTCGAAGACCTTGAGCGCATCAGAAAGATCAGAAACGAGTTTGCTCATAACTGGGCCGGCTGCACCTTTGGTAGTCCGAAGGTTGCCAGTCTCATCGGTCAATTGAACCCAAGTCGCATAGACTCAAACGGGAACTCCAAGCCACGCGACATCCTCTATTCAACGGCGACATGCATCCTTGTCGAGTTGGAATGTCTGCGGGGGCAACTGACTAAGAGGAGCCGACGAGCAATATCTGTCGCTATGCACCTCTCACTTAAGCCGTCGAAGTAGAGCCAAACTCAATCCCCGTGCAAGCCGTCTGCGCCCGGCTTGCTGCTGGGGCTGTCATCTAACGATTCCGGCGTGTTGTCCGAACGGCTTTTGGCAGCAGGCACAACGCGAAATTCCGTCTTCTGCCTCACGCTCCAGTGATGCGGCGGCACGTTTCGCCGCGTCTCCACCGATACCATGCGTGCATGTCGCAGCGTAATCGCGCCACTGCTTTGCCGACTGCAAAAGCGCCGCGTGGCGCTCCGTTGTTGGGCCGCTCACGCAGCCCCCACGGTTTGGGAAACCCAGGAACAGGTGTACATGGAAGCGGCCAGAATTTTGGCCTTGGAAGGGGTGGCGGCTTGGACCGCCACGGTGCCGAGGTTCTCCCCGGCGGTGTTGAAGAAAGAGACGTTGAAGTTTTTCATGATGCGCCCTTCATTGGTGTGTTGCGATGAATGAATTATGCCGCGTGAAGTCGCGTGATGTGATTGATTGTTCCTATCGCCTTTCACAACCTGATAGTGCGCGGCTTCAGGGTGTACTTCAGGGTGTCCTTCGGTGAAAACTGGCCCTCATTGATGCAAAAGAGGTTTTTGCAACTTTCGGGAACTTTGCCCGCCGGATCAATGGCTTATGATGATGTTGAGTGAGGTGTAATGATCTACAATTACAACCTGTGCTCAGCCTTCCAAGCTGAATACGAGGGTTCGATTCCCTTCACCCGCTCCATCGCCCGATTTTCTGCGCTAATCTGCGATCTGGTGCGACCGCGTTCGCTCGATGGTTTCGGGCAAGCGCCGCTATTACCGTCGCTGCGGAGAGTTAGTCTTTGGCGCCGTGCTCCCCGAGGTGTTGGTGTCAGTGCCGTCGGGCGGGACAGGGGCAGATTTCGCCGCGACGCTTGATCCGCCGCCATCGTTGTCCGAAGGGGTGTTCAGGCTCGACGCGCCGGCTCCCGTTTGTTCCGCCTGCAGGCGATGCCATCGCCGCTTGCTTGGGACGCTCGCTTCGGTGTGATCGGCGTCGCTCCGGGACCGGACGGACGCCGTAGGCAACGTGCAAATTCTTCAGATCATTAACAATGTTGAATCACAGGGCGAAGCGATTGCCCTAGCGTGAACCTTTCCGCTGGGGCTTTCCATGATCAATACCGCGACCAAAGCGTTGTTGCGCACCGTTCTTGACGAGGTGTGTGAAGGTGTTTCCCGCTATGAGATCGGCGCCCGTACCCACGTGGCGTCGAAGCTTCTGGAGACTGCAAGCAGGGGCGACATCTCTGCGGATTGCCTCAAACAGGCTGCCCGCAATGCCCTCTCTGAAGTTCCGACGATGTGACGATGGCCATGTGGGGGCGGGGGTGAATTTCCACGTTACGGTCCTCAAGATCCTGGTGAGCTACCCGGATGGGTTCGCTGACATGGAGGATCTCAAGCGGGATATGGCCATCCTGGCGACCAGCGGTCGCGACTGGACGGAGCGCACCAGACGGCTCGGCGGGCGGATGCCGGGGCTCGACATCTTTTCGCAAGGGCTGATCGACCGGACAAATGGCGGGTGGCGCATCACGGCCAAGGGCCGCGCCGTGCTCGATCTCTTGGAGGCTCGTCCGCACCAAGCGCCGATCGCCGCCCAAGAACTCCAGTCAGAGCCGGAGCTCGCCCCGGCGATCTCGCGGCACTTTCCGGCGGAGAGGGATAGAGACCGGCTTGCTGCGCGCCGTCACCGGCGCAACGCCCGCAAACAGGCTCGGGCGTCCTAGCGAGGAACGAGCGTCGCTCCTGTAGCTTGAGCAAACGCCTCGTGATGGAAAACACTCATGCAAAGTTCCGACGCCGCCTTGTCGACCGCTTGTCTGTCACGCGTGACGGACCATATCTGGGTCGTGGACGACGCGCCGATCAGCGCCGCCGGTCTGAAACTCCCCGTTCGCATGACGGTCATTCGCCTGTCGAACGGCGATCTCGTGCTGCATTCGCCGGTGAGATATTCGCCGGCTCTCCGCGGTGAGTTGGAGCGTCTAGGCGCGATAAGGTACCTGCTGGCGCCGAATATCGCGCACTGGATGTTCCTGTCCGACTGGCAGAGGGAGCTGCCGCAGGTGACGACGTTCGCGGCGCGCGGCCTTTCGGCGCGCAGGCAAGTTCGAGCAGCACGTATCCGCATCGATCGCGAGCTTGGAGACACGACGCCTCAGGAATGGAAGGCCGACATCGAAGCCGTCTCTATAAATGCGCCGATGTTTTCCGAGATCGAGCTGTTCGACAAGCGCAGCCGTACATTGATCCTGACTGATCTCGTGCAAAACCTCGATTCCAATGATCTCAGCGCGCCAAACGAGGCTGCGGCAAACCTCCTCGGCGTCTCCAAACCGAATGGCATGGCGCCGGTCTATCTACGACTTCTGCTGCGCCTCGGCGGCCGTTCCGCGCGAGGCGCGGCCGAGCGGCTCGTACGGCTGTCTCCGGAGCGGGTGATCTTCGCGCATGGCGACTGGTTCGAAACGGAAGGGACCGAGCGCCTCCGGCGATCCCTGCGCTGGCTGCTTCCCGCGAGCGCCTCCGGATCTGAGCCGCAGCAAATGATCGGCACGCGCGTCGTCATAACCGGCGCCTCGAGCGGAATCGGGCGTGCCACGGCGCTGGCCTTCGCCGGCAGGGGCGCAAGCGTGGTCCTGGCGGCACGCCGCGGCGAAGTCCTGACGAGCCTCGCGGCGGAATGCGAGGCGCTCGGAGGCCGCGCATTGGCGATCCCGACCGATGTCACTGATGCCGAGGCGGTGCAGCGATTGGCCAGAGAGGCCGAAGACGCGTTCGGTGGCGTCGACGTCTGGATCAACAACGCCGGCACGGGCGTTTTCGGGGCCTATCAGGATGCGGATATTGCGCTTCATCGCCGAACGATCGAGGTCAATCTCCTCGGCGCGATGCATGGCGCCTTCGCGGTGCTCCCGATCTTCCTGTGCCAGAACCGCGGCATCCTGATCAATAACATCTCGCTGGGCGGCTGGGCGCCGACACCTTTTGCTGCGGCCTATGCGGCGAGCAAGTTCGGCCTGCGCGGCTTCACCGCGAGCCTGCGTCAGGAGCTCAGTACTCACCGCAAGATTCATATCTGCGGCGTCTTCCCGGCCATGGTCGATACGCCGGGCTTCGTCCACGGCGCCAACATGTCCGGCCGAACGCTTGATCCCGGTCCGCTGCTGTATCAGTCGGAGGACGTAGCGGAAACATTTGTGAGCCTTGTCCGCACGCCCCGTGACGAGGTCGCCGTGGGCTGGCCAGCTCGCGCCGGCCAATTTGCCTACGCGATGGCTCCGCAGATCACCGAGAATATCCTGGGAGCTGCCTTCCGCTTCCTGCTGTCGCGCGCGCACCCCACAAAGAGCAGCGAGGGCACCATGATCGAAGCTGGCCCCCAGGGCACATCGATCGATGGCGGTTGGCTATCACGGAAGCAACTTCCACCCGCCGGGGTGATCAGCAAGGGCTTCGCGGTGTTTGGGATCGCTGCTTGCCTGGCCTTCGCCGCCTCGAGGGTTGCTCGTGCGCCCAGACCACACGCGAGAACGAGGCGTGGCCGAGCGTGATGAGCGCCGCGCTGCTGCCTTCTGCTATTTCGATCGTTCCGGCAGCGCATAGGCCCGCACATAATCGCCGAGCTTCGTGCCGAACGAGCCGTGGCCGCCATCGACCGTGACGACGTATTGCTTGCCACCGGCGTCATAGGTCATTGGCGTCGACTGGCCGCCGGCGGGAAGGCGGTCCTGCCAAAGCTGTCTGCCATCGCGAACGTCAAACGCGCGGATGTAGTCATCCATCGTTCCCGTGATGAAGACGACGCCGCCCGCGGTCACGAGCGGACCACCCAGCATGGGTACGCCAAGCTTGAACGGCAGGGGCAGCGGGGCCTGATCGCGGATCGTGCCGATGCGGTGCTGCCAGACCACCTTGTGCGTCTTGAGATCGATCGCTGCGATCTTGCCCCATGGCGGGGCAAGGCAGGGGATGCCGAGCGGCGACAGGAAAATGCCGAGATCGACGCCATAGGGGGCACCGTACATCGGCTGCACGCCGAGCTCGGTGCCCGGCGGATGCGCAGCGTTCGGCGCGGCCGGGTTGTCCTTTCCGCGCGGCACCAGGCGCGAGATGAAGGGAATGGATTGAGGGTTCGCGATGGCGATCTGGCGCTGCGGATCGACGGCAATGCCGCCCCATTCGAACATGCCGAAGTCTCCGGGAAACACCAGCGTCCCTTGTTCCGACGGCGGGGTGAACGGCCCCTCATAGCGCAGGCGCTTGAACTTGATGCGGCAGGCGAGCTGGTCGAACATCGTGCTGCCCCACATCTGCGCGTCGGTCAGCATGCCGGAGGGGCGGAAGCTCAGCTCCGAAAAAGGCTGGGTTGGCGACAGCCGGTCTCCATTCGCGGCGCCCTGCGGCACCGGCTTTTCCGGCGCGGGCACCAACTGACGCCCGTCGCGGCGGTCGAGCACGAAGATGTCGCCGGTCTTCGCCGGGATGTAGATCGCAGGCGTCACGCCGCCGTTAGAGCGCAAATCGACCAGACTCGGCTGCGAGGGCATATCCATGTCCCAGAGATCGTGGTGCACGTTCTGGAACGACCAACGCAGTTTGCCGGTCATGACATCGAGCGCAATCAAGGCCGAATCGTAACGCTCGTTTTCGGGCGAACGGCCGCCGCCCCAGATATCCGGAGAGCTCGAGCCGAGCGGCACGTAGACGAGTCCGAGATTTTCGTCGACCGCGGAAATGCTCCACGAATTTGGTGAGCCGGCTGTAAAATGATGCGAGGCCGATGGCATCTCGTTCGGGTCGGGATTGCCGGCATCGAACGCCCAGATCAACCGCCCTGAGTAGATGTCGAAGCCACGGATCACGCCCGACGGCACGCGATCGGAATAGTTGTCGATCACCGCTCCGCCGACGATCAGCACCTTGTCCGTGACGACGGGCGGCGAGGTGCCCTCGTAGAAGCCGAGCGTCTGGATCTCGCTGCCTTGCTTGAGGTCGATCTGTCCTTTGTTGCCGAAGCTCTCGCAAGGCACGCCGCTCTGCGCATCCAGCGCGAACATCCGTCCGTCGTTCGTCGGTATGAAAATGCGCTCCGCACAATTGCTCGGCGCCGGCGTGCCGTCGGCGGTCAGCGCGCCGGGCTTGGTGGCGTGATAGGACACGCCGCGGCAGGTCATGTGCTGGAAAGCCTTGTTGTGCTGAACCTGCGGGTCGAACTTCCAGCGCAGTTTTCCGGTCGCGGCTTCGAGCGCGAACACGATCTGGTGCGGCGAACAGGTGTAGATGAGATCACCGATCTTGAGCGGGGTCGACTGGTTGGTGATCTCGTCGGGATCGTCCGGGCCCTTGTGGTCGCCGGTGCGGAATTCCCAGGCGAGCTTGAGGTCCTTGACGTTGTCTTTGGTGATCTGGCTCAGCGACGAGAAGCGCGTGCCGAAGGCGCTGCCGCCATAAGCCGTCCAGTCCTGGCCGGCAGCGGCCGGTGCCGGCGCGGACGAGGCAATGGCGCCCGTTGTGTCGCTCTCTGGTATGGTGCCTGCAAGATCGTGGCGATCGCTCGTCAGGGAAATGCCGACAACGACGGCCGCAGCGACCAACGCAAGGCCAAGCGCCCATCGCGCGCCGCGCAAGCGAGGCGCCAGACGGGACGCGATGAAGGGCAGCATCAGCCATAGGCCCAGCGGCGCGAGCACGTCGCCGCGCGGCGCCAACGACCAGAAATCGAGGCCGACTTCCCAGATCGCCCACGCCATCGTTCCGGCCAGCAGCGCGGCATAAATCCAGAGCGCCTCGGCACGGCGGCGCGCGAGCAGCCAGCTCGTGAGCAGAAGCATGATGCCCGCGATCAGATAGTAGACGGAGCCACCGAGGGCCGCCAGCCAGGCACCGCCGGCGAGGAGGCCCAGTCCCATGATAGCCACGACCACACTGGTGATGGCCAGCAATGGCGCGTCACGGAACCAGTTCGTCGAACGATGTGTCGGAGTCATGATGGTCACTTCAGCGTATAGAGAAAGGCCGCGATGTCCCGCGCGTCCTTCTGCGGGATACCCATCCTCGGCATGGCATTGCCCGGCAATGCCCTCTGTGGATCCTCGATCCAGTCAGCCATGTTGTCCGGCGAGTTCTGGATGTAGCCGGCGATGTAGGTCCGCGTGCCGCTCCGATGCAAGGGCGGGCCGACGTTACCGTCCGCACCGGCAATGCCGGGAATATCGTGACAGGCGCCGCATTTGTATTGCTTGACGAGGTCAGTGCCACGGCGCGCATCGCCTGTGAAATTGTCCGGGCCCGCAGCCTTGCCTTCGCAGGCGGCGGTTGCCACGGCCAGCAGCGAGGCGGCTAACAATTGTGTGCCCGAACTCACCATCGGCTGCTCCGCTTTACCGGTCAGGGCTTTTGGCCGAAATTGAAAGTCTTGGTGGCGGACCAGGGATCTGTCGTCGAGACCTGCTCGGTCGGGACTTGCTCCATTTCCGGCGACAGTGGGTTCGCCGAGAAAGTCCGGCCCCATTGATGGCTCGGCTCGTTGCTGATCTTGCCGATATAGGTGACGAGGTCCCAGATCACGCTGTCAGGCAGCACGCTGCCCCAGGCCGGCATTCCGTTCGGCCGTCCCTGATAGATCGAGAGATAGATGTTTTCGGGCTGCGAGCCGTAGGTAAAGGTGTTGTTGCTCAGCGCCGGCCCCATGCCGCCGCCGCCATTGGGCGCGTGGCAGCCGACGCAGTTGAAGTTGACGTAGTAGGTCATGCCGCGCTGCTCCGCATTGGGATCGCCTTGCACGGGGTTCTTGATTTGCGGCGGATCGGGTTGCGCGCCCGGGAAGAGGGTGGTGACCGGGACTTGCATGAATACGCCTGGCCTGCCATTGCCGACACTGCCACCGAAATTCGGGCGTGAAGCCAGCGTCGGCATCTGCGCCTCCTGCGACTGCGGCAGTGTCTGTTGGGCAAGTCCGGCGCCGTTCGGCACGGCGGCCAGCAGCAACGATAGGGCGCTCGCGCGCAGGGCTGGAGCAGACATCACTCATGTCCTCCGGACGCCGTGACCGGCCTGTCAACCAGCGGCACCCCGTAACTTCGCAGCAGCGAGGTGATCTCGGGTCGATGGCCGTCGATGAACGCATTCAGCCGGTCGCGCAGGGCGTCGTCGCCTTTGCGCACGCCCATGGAGATGGCGAACTGGAACTGCTGGGGCGCAAAGCGCTCGTAGTCCTGGATCGGCGTGACAGTCAGCGGCACGGCTGAGCGCTGCGCGAAATAGCCGGCCAGCGGCCCCCAGACGGCGGCGACATCGATCCCGCCGCTTTCGACCGCTTCGATCAGGCGCGCCGGCGGATCGGCCTGGCGATAGTCGCCGTAAATCGAGTAGCCGCGGACATTGTCGACAATGCCCTGTTCGCCGAGCGCCTGCGCGGGCGGTGGATTGTTGCCGTCGTCGCCGATCAGATGCACGCCGATCACGAGGCGATGCAAGCGCGGGTCGAGCAGCGACGAAAGATCGAGGTGCTGGTCCTGCCGCGTGACGAACACGTAACTCGATCGATAATAGGGCTTGGTCGTCTCGGCGAGATCATAGCCGGACGGCACACCCATGACGACGTCGCATTTGCCGGCTTTCAGTGTGTTGCGGATGAAGCCGCGGCGCTGCGCCCACCAGGTGTATTGCACCTGCTTGCCGAGGTCTTCGGCCACCATCGCTGCAAGCTTATTTTCAAATCCAGCCTCGGCGCTGTTCGAGAATGGCAGATTGTTCGGATCGGCACAGACGCGAAATTCACCATCCGCCGTTGCGGCCGCAGCGGTTGAGAGCCCGAGCAGGATGACGAGGGGGATGACGGAATAACTATTTCGCAGGCGCATGGCTGGTGCCCTCACCATTCGCGCCGCCGAGCTTGAACACCAGCAGCTCGCTCCCGCCGGCGGTATAGAACGGCAAATCCTGCGTCGCACCGGTAAAGCCAAGGGCGCTGTTGCGCACCCGCGGATCGACCTCGGCGTTCGCCACCACCCCCGGCCAGCCGCCGACGCCCGAAAGGATCGCGATGTATTGCTGTCCGTCGGACCCGCGATAGGAGATCGGCTGGCCGATGAACCCGGAGCCGGCACGGAATTGCCAGAGCACGCGCCCATCCTTCGCATCCACCACTTTGAACAAGCGATCCATGGTGCCGTAGAACGCGACATCCCCAGCTGTCACCAGCGCGCCGCTCCAGACCGGCAGCTTTTCGTGGATCTCCCAGACCTTCTTGCGCGCGACGAGATCCCACGCCATGAACTCGCCGCGATACCCGCCGGGGCCGGCATACATGTCGACGTCGGCGCCGACATAGGGCGTGCCGGCGATGTAGCCGACTTGAGAAGCCTTGAAGCTCATACAGAGGTGCTGGTGCGGCACGTAGAGGAGTTTTGTGCGCGGTGACCACGCCGTCGGCTGCCAATCCTTGGCGCCGGGCGCGCTCGGGCAGATGTTCTCGACCGTCTTGCCGATAAGCGGCGTCTTCTCCTCGTTCGGGATGATCTTGCCGGTCTTCAGATCGACGCCCTTGTAGGTGTTGACGAAATCATACGCGTCCGCCGAGATCACTTCGCCGGTGGCGCGGTCCATGACGTACATGTAGCCGTTGCGGCCGGGATGGATCAGCACCTTGCGCGGCTGGCCATTCAGTTCGAGGTCGACGAGCACGTTCTCGTTGATCTCGTCGTGGTCGAACAGATCGTGCGGGTTGACCTGGTAGGCCCATTTGGCGCGCCCAGTGTCGGGGTCGCGGGCAAAGATTGTGGTGCTCCAGAGATTGTCGCCGCTGCGCTGGTTCGCGTTCCAGGGACTTGGATTGGCAGTACCGTAGTAGATCAGGTTCAGATCGGGATCGTAGGAGATCCAGCCCCAGACCGTGCCGCCGCCGACCTGCCAGCGGTCGGCGGGCCAGGTCTTCACGCCGAGATCCTGGCCTTTGAGATTATCGTAGAACGGCTTGAAGTCGTCGCCGATCAGCACGTCCTTGTCAGGACCGGTCGAATAGGCACGCCAAGCGATAGCTCCGGTGTTCTCGTCGAGCGCGGTCACCCAGCCGCGCACGCCCAGTTCGCCGCCGCTGTTGCCGACGAGAATCTTTCCTTTCACCACGATGGGAGCCATCGTGATCGTTTCGCCCTTGTTGATCTCGCCGAGCTTCGTGTGCCAAAGCTCTTTGCCGGTCTTGGCATCGATGGCTACGGTGTGGTTATCGAGCGTGTTGAGGAAGACCTTGCCATTGTCGAAGGCGAGTCCGCGATTGACGACATCGCAACAGGCAACGCCCGCGGCAGCGGGCTCCGGCTTCGGTGCGTAGGACCATTTCAATTCACCGGTCGTGGCATCGAGTGCGAACACACGGTTGGGATAGGGGCCCGCATAGGGGCCGACCACATACATGGTGCCGTCCACCACGAGCGGCGCCGCCTCCTGGCCTCGATCGGCGCCGACCGAGAACGTCCACGCAAGCTGGAGGCGCGAAGCATTGGTGGCGTTGATCTGGTCGAGTTCGCTGTAGCGAGTGTTGGCGTAGTCGCGCGCCGCCATGGGCCATTGGCCCGGGTCCTTCATGCGGCTGGCCAGATCGGTTTGTGCCGAGGCGGACGACAGCAATGCGCAGGACGCGCAAACGACACTCAGCGACCGCGTAAGGCCACGCACTAACATTTGTCAAGATCTCCACGGCGGTGATGGGACCGTGCCGCGTTGCAGGTCGGCTTGCGAACGTACAAACGTTGCGCCTCCGCTTGGTTCCAAAGTCCGACGTTGACGGAGCGCTATCTCACCACATTGCCCGAAACGCCCGCGCCGAGATCTACCGCGATCTGATCCTCCTTGCCGTTGCACTTGGGGTGACCAAATCCCGACGGACTTTTGCCGTCAGGCCCGATGTCATAGATGATCGCGTCTTTCATGTTCGGGCTGACGCCGGCCGGCACGCGGTCAAGTCCGAGCAGGTGACGCACGCGCCAGGCGACGTTGTGATCGGCGCAGGAGCTGTCACCGCTGACGCCTAGCGCACCGGCGACGCCGTTGCCGTCGTAGAGTGCCAGCCCGCCTCCGAAGACGATCACGCCGCCGACAGGCCTGCCGACCATCGGATCGTGGGCCGTCCCGAATTCGTCCGGAGTGCCGGCGTACAGAACCCCCGGGGATGGAGGGTTGCTGAGAGCCGCGCCGAACAGGAATCCGCCAGGTTGCGCGCCCGCGTAGAGATTGGCCGTGGCCATCGCCTTGTCCTTCAGGCTGAACGCATTGGCAGTATTGGCCTTTTCGGCTGCGATCGCCCGGCTGCCAAGCCACTGATCATCGGCCTTGCGGCCGCTGTAGGCGACTGCGCAGACAACACCCTGTCGATTGACGACAGCTGCCCATTCGTTGTTGTCGAGGCCTCCGTTGCTCGGGCCGCCGCCCGGCTTGACGCTCTTCTTGAGGATATCTGCGAGCTTGTCATGGTCGACCGGACACGACATGCCTGGCTGGGGTTGGTCCTGCGCGTTCAAAACTGCAGGCAACAAGAATGCCGCGGTAAAGATAGCCGTTGCCGCCATGACGGATCGTTTTTCCATGTGGCCTCCGTGGAGTGTCGCAATCGGCAGGCGAACGTTCGAGGAGAAGTTGCGGTTCCTATGCAGCATCGCTCAGCCGGGATGTTGAATGAGCGGGAGGTGGGAGTGGCCATCGTTCGCAGTCAGCCACCGGTGAGCAAAGAACAACGCCGCTCCTGTGTAGAGTATGCCCATCGGCACCCACATGAGGATGCCGGCGAGCTGTTGGTCTTCCAGCGGCGAGAGGCCGAATTCGCCCGCGAGGGCGCCCTGGCCCGGGATCCAGAGCCGCGTCGACACAGTCAGCAAGGCCCCGAGCACGCCGGAATGCAGGATGGTGATGAACAGGCAGGCGACCGCGATTCCGTCGCGAATTCGGATGCTGCGGCCCTTGCCCCGACCGTGCAGCAGCACCCACCAGAACAAGAGCGCGGTCGCAAAAAAGCTGATGTGCTGGAGGCGATGGACCGCGGAATTCTCCAGTGCCCAGGCGTAGAGGGGTGGTGCATGCCAGATCCACAGCGCTGCGCCGTGGAGAATGGTCGCGCTCATGGGGTGGCTCACAAAACGCCACGGCCACGCCAGCACCGGCAGATTGAGCATGCGACCCGCCGCCGGGCGAAGCCGGGCTGGCAGGCTCCACAGCAGCGGGCCATTGATCCGGGCGAACGCCATCAGCGGTGCCGCGACGACTATGAGCAGTTCGTGCTCGACCATATGCGCAGTGAACAGGCGCTCGCCGAGCCAGTGCAGGGGGGAGGTCACGGCAAGAGCTGCGACCAGCCATCCGGTCCAGAACGCCGCGACCTGGCGGAAGCTGACGCCGCGGCCACCTCCCGCATGGTGCCAGAGCCGCTGCGTTCCAACATAGAAGCCGATCCCCACCGCGTAGAGCGGGGCCATCAGCCAAGGGTCGTAGCTCCACAGCGAGCCGGGATCGACATCCGATAGTCCGTGCGCATCGGCCCGACCCGCGAGCAGGGCAAGCAGCAGTGCTGCAAAGCTCAGCGCAGGCATGGGCTGATCATGAGCGACGCGGCGAGCTGGTTCGCAATCACCAGCGCGAACAGCACGCCGGAGCCGACGCCGAGCCAGGCCATGAACGTTCTGGGCCCGCCACCCCGTGCATCCGTCCATCCAGCCTCCGCGCTGCGCCGAACCGCACGGGCCGAAATCAGCGCGCCTGCAAGCGAGACGATCGCGAGAACCGCGCTCACAATCGCGCCGCTCGTCCTGGTCTTTTCGCAGGAGAAATGCGCGAGCACGTAGACGCCTTGCAAACTGATGGCCCACGCGATGGGCCCGAGCGCAACGCCGGCCCAGTAAAGCAACCTGGAATGTCCGTCAGCTTCGGTCATAGGCGCGGTACCCAATCGAGCAGGACGTAAAGCGGCAGCCAGGCGAGCACGACGAAGTTCCAGTAGAACACGTTGTCGGTCACGTCGCTGAAGCGGCGCGGTTTCGCATGGCGCGTGAACATCAGCACCGCCAGCACGACCGTGTCGCCCACATCGGTGGCAAGGTGGGTCGTGTGCAGTCCCAGAATGAGCCACACGATCGAGCCGTAGGCGGAATTATCCCAACGGGTGTTGAGATGTGCGAATTCGAAGCCGCGCAGCACCAGAAGCGCGATGCCGATCGCGGCCATCACGATCAGGCAAATGCGGACCTTTGCGAGATCCTGCCGATGCGCCACACGGCTGGTATATTCATTGGGTATGATGCTGAGCAGATAGATCACGGTCTCGGCCGTGCCCGGCCAGAGATCGGGCGGCGAGGCGCCGATCGGCCAAGTTGGGTTGACGGCGTAGAGGTAGAGATAGGCGCCGATGGCAATGGCAAAACCCATGCCTTCGAGCGCCATAAAGCCCATGGCGCCCCACCACGGTCCGCTGCGCGGGCCGTAACCGTAAGTCGGCAGTTCAGCGACATTGCGGACGATGGTCTGTCTCACTCCTCGTCCTCCTTGCTGCCGGCCGGCCAGAACCAGCCGATCAAGGTGACGGCCATCGGCGGCGTGCCCCAGAGCACCGCCCAGGGCGTGAAGATCGAGCCGATGAAGAACACCGTCGTCGCGACGGCGGCGAGCAGAGGCCAGATGCTCGGCTCGGGCGAAGCCTCGCGGATCTGCGGCTCCGCTTCTGCGAGCGAGGTCAACAGGATTTCGCGCCGCTCGGCACTCAGACCCGCGACCACGGGCAGGCTCTCGCTGTCGGCCCACAGCGGATCGCGGTGCTTGACCACCGGAATGCGGTCGAAATTCTGCGGCGGAGGCGGCGAGGAGGTGGCCCATTCCAGCGTCGAGGCATTCCAGGGGTTGTCGCCCGCGAGCTCACCCTTGCGCAGGCTGTAGATCACATTGACCAGAAGCAGCGCGAAGCTGATCGCGAAAATGAGGGCACCGCCGCTGGACAAGAGGTTCAAATGCGCCCAGTCCATGTCGGCCGTGTAGGTGTAGACCCGGCGCGGCATTCCGATCAGCCCGAGGATGTGCATCGGAAAGAACGCGACGTTGAAGCCGATGAAGGCCAGCCAGAAATTCCAGCGCCCGAGTCTTTCGCTCAGCATGCGGCCGGCGATCTTGGGAAACCAGTAGTAGACGGCGCCGACCAGCGGGAACACAGCGCCACCGATCAGAACATAGTGGAAGTGGGCTACGACGAAATAGGTGTCGTGCACCTGGGTGTCTATCGGGACCGAAGCGACCATCACGCCGGATAGCCCGCCGAGCACGAAGATCACCATGAATCCGATCACGAACAATAGCGGCGTCCGGTAAACCGGGCGTCCATCCCAGAGCGTCGCCAGCCAGCAGAAGATCTGCAGCCCGCTCGGCACCGCGATCAGCATGCTGGACGCCGTGAACAGGCCAGCGCCGAGTTGGGGCAGGCCAGTGACGAACATGTGGTGGACCCACAGGCCAAACGACAGGAAGCCGGTCGCGATCAAGGAGAGAATGACGATGGGATAGCCGATCACCGGCCGACGCACGAACGTCGCGAGGATCGCCGAGACCATCCCCGTTCCCGGAATGAATATGATGTAGACTTCGGGGTGGCCGAAAAACCAGAACAGGTGCTGCCAGAGCAGGGGGTGGCCACCCGAGGAGGAATCATAGAAGCGGGTGTTGACCAGGCGATCCAGGATCAATGACGTGGACGCGACCATGATCGACGGCATCGCGAACATCACCAGAAAGCTTGTGACCAGCATGGCCCAGACGAACAGGGGAATGCGGTCTAGGGTCATGCCCGGCGCGCGGAGCTTGAACACAGTCACGACGATCTCGACGGCGACCGCGAGCGCCGCGACCTCGGTAAAGGTGATCATCTGCGCCCAGACATCGGCCCGCTTGGTCGGTGTGAACTGCAGGCTGGAGAGGGGAACGTACGAAAACCAGCCGACATCGGGGCCGGCGTTGAACAGGAAGGAGATCCACAGAAAGCAACCGCCGAACAGAAACATCCAATAGCTGAAGGCGTTCAGTCGCGGAAAGGCGATGTTCCGCGTACCGACCATCAGCGGCACCAGATAGACGGCGAACGCCTCCATGACCGGCACGGCGAACAGAAACATCATCGTCGAGCCGTGCATCGTGAAGATCTGATTGTACTTGTCCGCCGAGAGAAAAGTCTTCTCCGGCCCCGCAAGCTGAACGCGCATCAGGATCGCAAGAATGCCGCCGAGAAGCAGGAATGCGAATGCAGTCACGATGTAGCGACGTCCCACGACCTTGTGGTCGACCGACATGAGCGCGCCGACCAGTCCGGACGGCGTGCGCCACACTTTCTCCAGTTGCGTGGAAAGCTGAAGGCCATTCAGGACGTCGTCCCGCAACTCGTTCGGTTCAGCGGCCATGCTCACTTGAGCTGCTCCAGATAATGAAGGATCGCGATGAGCTCGCCCGATTGCAGCGGCATCTTCGGCATGAGGTTGCCCGGCTTGACGTGCTGAGGATCGGCGATCCAGGCGCCGAGCGTCGCCGGGGTATTCGGCAGCGTTCCCGCCGTGATGGTCGTGCGGCTGCCGATATGCGTGAGATCCGGACCGAGCTGCCCGCCGGCCAGTGTGCCGCTGATGTTGTGACACAAGGCACAGCCGCGGGCCCGGAAGAGAGCCTCGCCCTGCTTGCCGAGCTGATCCGCGGGGCTGTTCGCGCTCTGATTCTCACGATCGCGCCATCGGCCGAACTCGTCCGGCGGTAGCGCGATCACCGCGAAGGCCATGTGCGCGTGCTGAAGTCCGCAGAACTCGGCGCATTGTCCGCGATAGACGCCGGCGTTTTTCGCGGTGAATTGCAACTCGTTCTTTTGCCCGGTGATGAGGTCCATCTTCCCGGTCAGGCTCGGCACCCAGAAGCTGTGGACCACATCTGCAGATTCCAGCTCGACCTTCACCGGCTGGCCGGTCGGGATCCGGATCTCGTTCGCGGTTACGAAACTCCGATGCGGACTGTCATCCTCATAGCGAACCTCCCACCACCATTGGTGTCCGATGATCTTGAGCGTGAGGGCGTTCTCGCCCTTGGCGAAGACGATGCGCTGCCCGGCATAGCTGACGAAGGAGAGGCCGAGCACGATCACCGTGGTTGCAACGCCCAGCCCAATGATGACTCGGCCCGTGCGTTCTTCGAAGGCTTGATGGAGATCGAGCGGCTGATCGGCCAAGCGCTTCCGGCGCAACATTCCGAGGGCGAGCACGATTACGACTGCGATCCAGACGATCGCAGCAACCCCGAGAAAGATGAATAGTGTATGCAGGATCTGCTCGGATTGCAGCCCTTGCGGGTCGAGCGTCGACTGCCGGCCGGCGCACGCAACAAGCGGCCAAGTCGTGCATAGCACCAGGACAATTCGCACCCAGACTGGCATAGACGCTCGCGGTTCCCCTTCACAGGCGGGAACTGGCCGATCCTACAAAGGTTCCTATCTGCTGTTGGAGCGAGCCGCGCGCAGCCTTTGCAAGAGAGCTTAGAAGAAAGAAGATATGTCCAACGTTGCTCGTCAGACCGCGAATTTAGAATGGCCATCCCCTGGCGGCGATGAAGATAACCGCATCACCCGCGGCCATGAGCAGCAAGACGGCGAGGACGGCGATGACCGCTCCGGGCTGGACTAACACGCGCAGTTCGTCGAGCATGGGTCTATCCAGTTCCGAACGTCCTCAGCAGCAATGTCCCGGTGACCCGCAGGTTCCTGAACGTGCCAGAAGTCCACGCGCCCGCGCCGGAACGAAGGTTTGGGATCGCGCGTTTCTGCGACAGATGCGAGGGGGCGACGTGCCGCACTATCATTTTGACCTGGTGGATTCGAAAACCGTAGCTGACGAAGAGGGCGCCGACTTGCCGGATGACATCCAGGCTCTCGATGTCGCCGAGGAGATCGCCAAGCGGCTCCTGAAGGAGCGTCCCGAGCTTGAGGGCCGTCACTTCTCGATCCTCGTCACCAATCGGGACGGCGACGAGATCGGCCGGGTACCACTGGATGTCCTGCACTGAAGTTGCGACATGACATGACGTTCAAGCTTGGAGTGATCTCCGACACGCATGGACTACTGAGGCCGGAGGTGGAGCGCTGCCTCACGGGCGTGTCGCACATTATCCATGCGGGCGATATCGGCGCTCCCGATGTTGTGGAACACCTTCGCCGGATTGCGCCTGTTACAGCCATCAAAGGCAATGTCGACAAGGGCGAGTGGGCAAAATGCTACCCCGAGACCGAAACAGTGCGCCTTGCGGGGCGCTTCTTCTACATCTTGCACGATCTCAAGGAGCTGAAGGCAAACCCCGCCCAACGAGGAATCGACATTGTAGTTTCCGGCCACTCGCATCGGGTGAAAATCGACACAATCGGCGGAATACTATTTCTAAATCCGGGGAGTGCCGGACCGAGGCGCTTCAAGCTGCCGATTACGCTGGCAACGCTCGATCTGGATGAGAGCGGCGAACTGCGGCCCATCGTTCACGAGCTCGGCAGGTGAAAACGTGGAGGTGCGACCTACCAGCTCCCGTCATCATCACCTTGGGCAACCCGGGCCGGAATCGTTCGTTGCTAAGGACAGACGTCAGTACAAGCGCGAGGAACGACCGTAGCCGTATCTCATTGGTCTGCATGATGGTCGTGAAGACCCAAAAATGGAGCACGCAATGTCAAAAATGCCCCCCGTACCGGCAGAGCAGCGCAGCGACAAGGGACCCGGTTCAGATCCAAAGACCGAGACCAACGAAAAAATCCCCAGCCGCGAGAACTTCGACACCCAGGGACGTCAAGGCAACATCAAGCAGAACACCACAAACCAAGGCTACCAGCAGGATCGATGATGCCCCACAAGAACTCTGAAACAGAACGGTTCGGTGGACCCGGGTCCTCCCAGCAGGATCGCAAGCATCCTGAAAAGGGAGGGCGCGAACATGAAGCCCCGACGCCGGGGGCTCCCACAAATGACCGGAAGTCGCACGTCTCAGGAGGCGGTGGTGAGCGCGATGAGCATCACACGCACGACGATCGTCACAGGAGCTGAGACATTGGCCCACAGGAACGTGCGACCCGTTCCGGAAGACGATGGAGAAAAACGATGCGCAAGATCAGTTCTGCCATGATGCTGGTCGCCCTGTTGGCCTGCGGCTCGACAGGCGCCGCTTGGGGGCAGGGTGGCGGAGGAGGCGGCGGCGCCCGTTCGGGCGGGGGCGGAAGCGCGAGCAGCACCAG
>NZ_JADPJJ010000136.1:0-70403 GCF_023073375.1 Bradyrhizobium sp. 197
GCAGCCGACCGCTGCACTGCCTGTGGGCGTGCGCGCCCAGCCGGACGCCTGGGGCACCGTTGACTGGCGCCCCCTGGAGGCATTTCGCCGAGGATTGCGTGAGTTCGGATGGGCCGGCGGCCAGAATTCCGTCATCGATTGCCGGTTCGCGGATAGGCAAACCCACCGGGTGTTTCGCGTCGCAGACAATGCGTCATCGCCGCACGGCGAGGTGGCGAACGCCAGAGAACCGCTGTCTCGTGCCGCTCACGGCCTCGCTGAACTAACTGCGCAGCATACCTAACTTGGCGATGGTCCGGACCTGCTTCAGTTCGTTCCAATTCCGGAACGAGGTGAAGCAAAAGTCTCGAGGCGTTGCACATTTACAACCCGCACAGGCATTCGAGGTACTAATCTCATTGATTGAGACGACGAAACATATTTCATTCTTAGTTCAAAACCATTAGGCGGGGGCGAACGGTGTATGATGTCTATCGCAATGACAAGCGCGACTTCCTCGTTCTAAGTACAGGCTGTGCCGTACCTGCGCTTTACTCTGCACACAAGTGGCGCAAGAGCAGGAAACGAGTTCTCAAGGTCAGCGACGAAATCAAATCAGCGGTTCACGCGCGAGGCTATTACCTCCGCAGCCTGCGGGCCAGCAAGGAGCGAACGATCGAGGTCGCGTAAGGTCGGACGCCCCGGTGACAGCATCACTACCAGCCGAACCGCCATCGTCGCGCTCAACTGAGTTGTGCGCCTATTTTGGTCGCAGCCTTTACCTAGGTTTCATTCTAGGAGGTTGCGGCCCCTGAACGCTTTCCTCTGCCGCCGCCTGCGAGGTTCTGCTTCTGGGGGCCTCAAACACCGCAATGCCCCGATCAAGCTGCCACAGCTCGATGTCGTTGGCATCCACTAGCTCTTGAACACGTTCCCGTGCTTCCTGCTCGTCGGCACAATGCAAATTGGCAACGCTTATAACGTGGCGGTCGTGATCCAAAAGGTAAGCTCGGTAGTGCGCCATCCCACCCCCTCATCCATCAGTGTCCGGTCGTTGTGCTGGGCTTGTTCCCTGTCAAATTGGTCCCCGCCAGATCCTGGCTGGCTTGATCCATCGGACCATCACCTCAATATCTCAATGAGCGTTCTCCAGCCGAGCGCATCGTTCGCCGTCAGAAGCGAACCGCCAAGCCTTTCCAAGTAGTTTGGCAACTCGCAATCGGGACGCGCGTTGATATTCTCGACAAACGAGGCGACCGAGTTCTTAAGATCACCTCGGTCGAGATGATCGAAAGCTCGCTGCTTGCACCGCTCGACATATTTGTCGCGCGTCATCTCAAGTAACAGGGAACGTTCCATTCCGCCTCCCCAACTGATGGCTGCTTCCAATAGTGAAGTTGGAGCGGAGTGGATTTGGCCCGTCTGTTCGAAAGGCGACAAACGGATGCGCTTTTCGCCGCAACCGTGGGAATTAGGACACAGACACAGATCGCACAGCTTGTCGGCTCCGGGCGGACGACGGCACAAGTTCAAGCCGGTCTCAGGCCTGCACCTTGTCTATAGTTCCTGACGACTACGCCGAACGCCATGGTTGAACCGACCCATCCGAAGCCGATGCCAGTGATCCTCACGACGGATAAGGAGCGCGACGTCTGGATGCGAGCGCCATGGATTGGAGTGGCCATTTTGTCCCAAGCGGCGGTCCGTTGGCAGAAGTCGCCAATCCAGTTGGCTGGATGGCTGCAACTGGAACCTATGGTTCTGTCGAGGCAACGTTCAGAAGCTGAGCGACGGCGGTGACAACCTGAACTGGTGCGAACGGTTTGGTGAGAAGGATGCTGCCCGGCACGCCGTGAGAAGGCCACTCGTCGCCCGAGACACCAGTCATGTAGATCACCGGCATGTCGGGCTTGATCTCGCGCACGCGCTTGGCGACCTTCCAACCGCTCAATCGACCCGCCAGATTGACATCTGTCAGCAGAGCGCGAAACTTGTCTTTGTCGCCGCTGAGTATCGTCAGCGCCTCTTCGCCTGACGACAAGGATACGGCGCCAAAGCCGGCCTCGTTGAGTGCGTCCTCGATGAACCCCTGAACAGCGTGCTCGTCTTCGACGACCAGTACGACCGGCAGCAACTCTTTCACACCGAACCTTCCCCTGAGACCTTAGCTTAAGTTACAAAGTGAACACTTGTTCCGGAAATTACCGCTAAAGCGGCAGCTTGGGCTGTCGGGAGGTTATCCGCTTGATATACCTCAAAATTTTCGAGTGCGCCCCTACACAGGGAGGCCGGAACGCGGTAAAGGTTCCTCTTCGCTCCAGCAGGAGTTGCTGTGTATGCCTCGCTCCCCCTCCATCGTGCCGCATGTCGATCACGACACCTATCTTGTGCTGAACGATTTTGGCAGGTTCGGGCGCGCCTGGTGCGAGGCGGACGAAAAAGACAGTGACCGCGCATCGCTTCTCCGACGTCTTTTGGAAGACCAATATAGTCATCCGGTGCGGATCGTTGCGTTCAATACCGCCGAGGGCTGGTCGCGCGACGTGACGGTAGATATTGCCGACGAGCTGCGTCGGCGTTTTGTCGAGCACGATGACGTGCCAAGTTCTGTGCAGGAGTTTGTGGAGACCGCAGTCCGGCGGTGACCACGCCGCAAGATTCGAGAGCAAGCGGGCGAGCGCTTCCGCGATGGAATGCCGGCCTACACGCCAAACGCGCGACTGATCTCGCGCACAAGCCTAAGCGCAGCGTCAGTATTGCGGCCATAGAAGAGCGCCTGATCGAACTGAGATAAAATGCCCAGCGCAAATAGCGCGATAGCAATGCCCTTAATCATAGTTGTGGACCGGGGGTGAACAATGCTGCGCAAGTTCAAAACGGCCCCAGCCGCAGGTTGGGGAGACAGCCGGGGCCGACATTCCCATTCCATGTGCCGCAATCAGCGGTAATCGGCACGCTCTCAGTTAGGCACACAGATCCTAACGAACTATTTCGCGGGAGCGGCGTCGAACTAGCGGCGAGCCGCCGCTAGACCGGGAGAAACGTAAGTTCTCTGCGATAGGAGCGGAGCCGATCCCCCCGCTGACTGGGTGAGGCCCTGACGGACATGCCGCGCCAAGCCTCATAACCTCAGCAGCCTGACAGAAGGTCGTTCGGCTACAGTATCCAGCCTAGGCACAGTGATCGACCTCGTTTTGATCTTCCGCAAGGAGGCGCGTTCGGGCCAGCCGGTCAGAACAACTGATCGCGTCTCTGCACTTGCTTGGCGCTGCGCAAGTAAGGTTCGGTTGCGCGCAAAATTGTTTCGTTTCCTGCCTCACATTTCTTTCGAATGCTAGTGAGAGCTGGCAGGCGGCTCTTCGCAAACAACAATGGATGACATCGGCTCATTCCCCGCTTAGCGTCTGTTCCGAGGTTAGAGCCAAGTTTATGCGACGGCGCGAGCCGACATTGAAATTGAGTGTGACTGTTTCGGGCGAAAATGGACGCAAGGTCGCGTGAGGCAGCGGGGAGATCGAGGATGGCTGGCATCGCCACGATTGAGAACGTCGGCCTGAGCCGGGCGTGGCTTAAGTGTACTGCTGAGGTAGATAACCTGGCCGGATGCCGGGTTCTCGTTCTTGAGGATGAATACTTCTTGGCGAGTGATCTTGAGCAGGAATTAACCGCTCGCGGAGCGATTGTAGTCGGTCCCTTTGCCGAGATCTCTAAGGCAAAAGATCAGGTTGCGAACGGCGGCTTTGATGTTGCAGTCATCGATATTGATCTGCGTGGAGAGCCATCATTTTCGATTGCGGACGAACTGATACGCCGTCGTATCCCCTTTATTTTCGTGACGGGTTACAGCCCCGAGGTATTACCTGTCCGCTTTCAACGTGCGCGACGGTGCGAGAAGCCCGTCTATATGTCTGAGGTGCTCGAAGAGGTCGGACAATTGTGCGGACGGAACGGCGATTAGCTCGTCGGCCTGGTCTTACATGGGGGCCGCGGATTTTATTACGGCTGATCTCGTGCCCGCTCTTGTTCGACGGTGAAGAGCCGCAGGCGTCCTGCGATGGAGCGCGTGCTGGTCGCACGCCCAATTTGCTAGTTTCAGCGAAAGAACTCCTGCGATGCTGCTATTCAGCCGGGGACTTGCTTGGTCATTTACCGGATACTTCAGAACTCACCTCTTGGACCGGAAGATGTCATCCGGCTCGCAAACGCTTCCGAGCAAGCCCTGAAGACCATCGGCGTAAAGGAGCGGAACGATCCCCGTTCCAAAATGATCGCCAAGAAGATCATTGAGATCGGTCAGACCAGCCTGAAAGACCCAGTTCAAATCTGCATTCGGGCCGTCGAAGCGTTGGGCCTGCCGAAAAGGTGATCCGCGAGCCGGTCGCCGGATCGGTGGTGTCAAGCTACCAAAGCGCCTTCCGAGGTTAACTTATGTGAACCTTTGTCGGCCGACGGCGTTGTGTTTGCGAGACCGTCGCCCGCCGTCAGGTACGGCGCATGTCGCGGATAGCCAATGGTTGTTCATCACCCGCTGTCCACAACCGCTCGCGACAGATAGTCAAAGGCGGCGGTCTTGGCCTCAACTCCTGAAAAAGACAGAACGACAATGGCAGGGCAGGCTTTCGGCCAGAACAGGGAGTTCTGCCATGCGAACCCGTATTGACATCGACAGGGCGTTCGGCCGCGCAATCCTCCGAGAGATTGGCGAGAGACTGCAAGCATGTCTCGGGGACGACGAGTTAACACCTACCCTTAGACTTCAGCTTGATCTGTTACGCCGATTGGATGATCAACCGCCGCCGAGTACGCGTGGGCATCCGCCAGGCGCTTAGGCTACCGGAGCGCGACTGAAGGAGTGAAAATGCCGGGAGGAGCCAATAAGCTCAAAGCCTTTGCTGGCCCCCTGCCGAAAGCATGACGCTCACGAGGGAAATAGCTTGTCGCGAATGCAGCGCGACGTGGACGTCAGTCTGATGCCTCGCGGCTTGAGCCATGCCGCCGTATCGATCTCGCGTGTTCAAGTGCCTGCCGTGCGGAAGAATACTGCGTAGGGTCGGACGCCGGTGACAGCATCACTACCAGCCGAGCCGCCATCCTCGCGCTCAACCGAGTTGTGCGCCTACTTTGATCGCAGCCTTTACTTAGGTTTCGTTCTAGGAGGTTGCGCCCGCTGAACGCTTTCCTCTGCCGCCGCCTGCGAGGTTCTGCTTGTGGGTGCCTCAAACACCGCAATGCGCTGATCAAGCTGCCATAGCTCGATGTCGTTGGCATCAACTAGCTGCTGAGCACGGTCGCGTGCTTCCTGCTCGTCGGCACACTGCAATTTAGCCACGCTTATAACGTGGCGTTTCTGATCCAAAAGATATGCTCGGTAGTGCGTCATCCCCGCGCCCCAGCTCTAGGACACCAGCGTACTCCATTGATGCAAAGGGAAACTACGGAAAATTTTAGCTCGAAGTTCACGCTTAATGTCTGTCCCTTTCGAAAAGTTGGTTCAATGCAGGCGCCGGGGCCGCATTTGGTCTCAGGCTTCGCAAGGACAACGCCAAATGAGGTGGGCGGGCTGATCCGCCCAAGCTAATGCCCCGGTCATTCTGGCGACCGACGAGGAAGCGCGATGGCTGGATGGCGCACCATGGGATGAGGCCAAAGAATTACAACGGCCGTGTGCTCATGATCCTAGTCGTGGGGGCAAAGAAGATCGACGCAGATAGAAACGCGAACAGATCGGCTATCCCGTCGTTGCGCCATCCAACCGCGCCAGCCCTGCCTCGATCACGTCGATATCTTCCTCGATCTGCTGGATCGCTGTCCGGCAATCAAAACCGGTAAGCGCCTTCAAGTCCACGGCGAGCTTCCGGCGCTGCATGCGCAAATCGTCAAGAGCCCTCCTGTCATTTAAGCTGACGTAGCCGTCCACAATGAGCTCGATTGCGTTTGGCATTCCCCGATCCAACTCCTACCACCCACCGCAAGGCTTAGCTCGCGACACTCTTCGAAACGGCATCTCTTCGCAAATCGTCTGCAGCAGCCGTCAAATGGGACCCCTCGATCAGCCCGATCCGCCGCAACGTCAGAAGCGCAAGAGGGTCGCACAGTTCGATGGAGAGCCCGGCTCCCAATACTGCGATAGCGCGCCGTTCATCGTTATCGAGATCAGACCATGAGATGTCTTTCATTAGGCGCCTCGCTCAAAACAACGTTCAAAAACACAGACGTTAGCAATAGCCGCAGCATAGCTTTGGCGGCGCGGTATACCGACCGTAAGTTGGGATCAATTAGCTGAGCTGTACTGCTCGGCGCCACACTAGCCGGGAAGTCCATACTCCGGGCATTCCCTCTTGAAAGAGACCACCAATCCTTGGTCTTGCCCGCGTTCAAACCACTTCAGCAATTCCATGGCCGCAAACCGCGACTCATCTGCAATGGTGAGATGGTGACAACAACCGGTGACAAATTCCTTAATTGGGGCACCGACGGGCCGCGCGAGCAACGGGATGAAGTTTGGACGTGCGATAATGCTGACGACAGACGATGCACACGATTTCTGGGTGCGTGCGCCACCCTCGCCCGGCGGTGACCTGCTGGTGCAGGGCGAGCCGCACCTGATCCAGCAATCCGTGCGACTAGCGCTCCTCTGGCCCATCATTGAGTTGGTCATCAAGTTCGAGGTCGCGCATGCTGGCGAGCTACGCCTGCTTGAGACTGGCCCTTTGCCTTATCGAGGCAGCAGCGCCGCCGAATGGCGGGCCGGGGTTGGTGATACGGATAGACCAGACACAAACTGCCGGTCGGTTCATTGGCGCAGCGACTTACAATGTTCCAAGTGCGGAACGAATGCCCACCGGCAGCGCACCGCGAGTGAACGAATGCGCGATCCGAAGCCCAAACGAAAGTTTCTCGCAGCAAGCGCGCCATCGACCGATTGGTCGGCGATCGGAAAAACCTAAAAATACTTCTGGATCATAATCATGATAACGCTGACGCAAAAACAGAAATTAAGGTGGGAAAAATAGAAGAACGACGGGAGGAAGGGAATGAAACCTGTACGCCGCTTGCGCGCGATGGCCTCGTTGTGCCGACAGAGCGCCGCATATCATCCTGACAGAAGCTGGAAGCTGCTCGCCGAGGCGGAGTACTGGGACCACCTAGCCGATGGGGAGCTTCTTGAGCACTACAAAGAATGCACGGGCAGCTCAATACAAGATCGCTGCGTAAAGTAGCATGCATCCGATATCCAGCAACCCAACCTGTGAGCCCCTTTCAGAATGTGAGTGTGCTGCTCGTTGGCGAGTTGAGGCAAGCGCTCCGCCGTCACGCTGATTGCGGGCGTGTCGCGCTGGACGGTACGGCTTATTAGTGTCGGCGAATTCCGGTCTAGTCGCGTCGGCTTCACCGGATCAGGCGACTTCCGGTCTACGCCGGTGAAGGGACATTCTCAGGACAGGCGGGCAAGTCTCAACGCCAGCAGGCGACATTCAATCGAAAGAGGCCGCGCCAAGAGCGAGTCCTACGTCTCGTCCTCCATCCAAGTGTGCTCGCCGCAGGCGCATTTGAACATATGGACTATTTTGTCATTTTGAGGTGTAGAGACACCGCAACTTGGTTCCTCCACAAAGGACACGAGGGCCGTCTAGCGGAACTGGGAACCACCGATTCACGTTTGTTCCAGAACGAGGATTGACGTCAAGAGGCGAGATGATGACGTGCCACGTAGCACGTTCAATCGAGGGCTGCCGCGTTCTGATCATTGAGGATGAATACTTCCTGGCAGATGACTTGGCGAAGGCGCTTCGGTTAGTTGGCTGCAAGGTCCTTTGATGTAGCGCGAACCTGCTCGCAGCGAAGGGCCCTTCGCGGTTGATAGCGCAAGCAAAAAAATGGCCCCGAATGTCGGGGCCATTTTCGTTAATCGTCGTAGTCCCAATGATGCTGACGCCGAATAACTACCGTGCGGTCTCGATTATGATTGTACCAGCCGTGGTGCCATCCGCGATCAAAGCCACGGTCATATCCGTAGTCCCTGTCGCGATAATATCCGTGGTCGCCACCGATCCGGAAACCGAACTCCTGAGCACCGGCGAGCGTCGGTGCTGCCACGCTGAGTGCCGTCACAGCGGCGAGAACATAACAAAGCTTCCTCATTGTGCATCTCCCTTGCTGGTTACGATTACCAACCAGTGGGGAATGTCGCCGTTCCGGGAACAGCCGCGAAACTTTATTGAACAGGCGTTCACCATCATTGCGATGTGGAAGCAACGCCCCAGATGATCTTGTCGATCTCAACACCGTCCAGCTGCGTTTGATCCGCAACACGATGGACAGCACCACCACGATAATCACCGTCAGGCATCAACAAATCTCGAACTGCTCTTGATGAAGCAATTCGGCGTGCTACTACGCACCCGGTAGCCACAGGCCATACCCAAACCAAAACGAAAACGGCCCCGGCGCGTGAAGCACTCCGGGGCCGTTCAAGATCATCAGGCTCGGGTACAACCGCCGTGTCTTCTGATCATTGATGTCGCCGATTACGCCATTTGATTTTGGGCAAGATGTGGCGACCGCGCGGCATCGAGCTGCTCACATTCTGCGCGAAAGCGCTCGGCCTCCACCTCGGCCTTGCGCCACTCAGCGCGCCGCCGGTGCTCAGCCGGCTGCGCAATCCCGACCAGGCTCCGCGATCACACCTCACCCCGCGTCGAATGGCGGACAGCGCTTGCGAAGGGTCAAGGTTCCTTCCCTGGTTGTCCGGCCGTCAACATAGTTTCGCCTCCTCGTCTGCGTTAAAAGCTCCCGTATAGTTCTGGGGTGAGCTGGCAAAAAAAACGACGTGACGTGCAGTTCCATGCTCATCCCTGGGAAAGCTTCGCAGGCTCAAAAACCATCTGCATCCCGTTGAATGTTAGCTCGCCGTAGCGCAGATGCGCGGATCGCTCTCAGTGGGTGCCATTGCATTTATGGAGCACCAAATGGATTCCACGCTGGACGACAAGCTCGCGGAAGAGCAGATCACGAAAAGCTTGGAGGAGCAGTTTTCCAACCGGGTCAACTTGGCGCACGAAGAGGAAGTCGGTCCTTTGGCCCCGCCGACCAGGAGGAAGACGTCTCGCGCCGCGCCGGCAACGATTCATCGCTCGGCGGGTCGGCGCTACGTGGCTTTCGTCGGTTCTCTGTTGGCAGCATCCATTGGTGTCGCTGCCTGGCGGTGGTCATCCTCCGTTGATACGGCGAAGATGGCCCCCTCAGACCCGGCACCCCTGACACAGGCCGCGCCGGACGCCGCCGCGCCGAAAGACGTTGCGCCGACTGCTGTTGCCCTGTCTTCCGAGTTTGCGCGACAGCTCCGACCGATGGCACACGATTTCGCTGCCTTGAGGCAAACGGTCGAACAGCTCGAGGTGAGACAAGAACAATTGGTTCACGACAATGAAAATCTCGTGAGCCAAATCAAGGCGAGCCGGGAAGAAATGGCACGCAGCAATAGTACCATCGACCAGATCAACGCGACCCAGATGCAGATGGCGCGCGACGGTCAGACGCTTACGGAGCGGCTCAACGCAAGCCAGGAACAACTCGCCCACATCATCGCCAATGCCTCAGAGCCAACTGTGATGCCTGAAGAGCCAAAGGTGATGCCCGAAATACCACTGCCGCGTCGGCGGCAGTCGGCCAATGTCGCCCAGACGCAAAAGCCGACGCCGAGCCCGGCGCGGCCGCAAGCCAAAAAGCCACAACCGTCATTGGCATGGCCATGGTCAGTGCACTCGAAGGCCACAGAATGATTCTAGGCACCCGGGCGAGACGTAATCGTCAATCAACGCCTTTCCCGGTTTCAATCGGCTTGGCTCTTTCGAAGGCAGCTATAGGGACCTCGGCGAGAGATTCAATCAGCGCAGTGATAAGGTTTGGCATTGTGTGTAGAGCGGAGATCACCAGACCTTGCTCGATAACTCGAAGTTGCTAATCCGCGCCAGATCTTGCCCGATAATTCGGAGTTACTGTCTTTCGCGGTAAACCAACCTGGAGTCCCTCTTTCCGCTTCTTCTGCATCTCGGCGAGCAGGCCGAATGGCAGCCGCTCAGGTGTTGAGCCGGCGGGTGCGGCGAACGGCTGTAACCGCTTAGCCGGAACCCTTGCTTAGGGATCGGTATAGCTGTGCGAAAGAAGCCGCCGGCTTGGACGGAGGTTTGGGATGGGATTGGACAGCAAAAAGGACGTCCATTTGGACGGCTCAACGACGGGGGCGTCGTGAAGGGCCTCGCGTCCAACCTGCTTCGGTCCTCCCACTCGCGTACGAAGGGCCAGCTGCGAACTGCTTGGCCTGGCGGGCATGAGCGGCCTTCGCCCTCTCCACCAACGAAGGGCGCGACGAAGCTCCGCGCTATCAGCCGATGTGCCACCAGCTTCGCGGTGTCGCCTACCACTCCCTCGTTCAAGCCGTCGCTCACCATCTGGTCTAACCTTTAATGCCCGCATCCAGTGGGCGTTGTCTGAGCTTGTTCAGGAATATAGCAGCCGGGTGATGTCGCGGGAGAGCGCCGAGAGGTTCCGAGGCGACGGCTACTCCATCGGCTTGTAGGTCCCGTCCAGCCATCGAGCAGCTCCTCTACGACCCTGGATACCTTGATCTTATCGTGGGTCGCCTTGATGGCGTCGCGAGCGCCTCGAGGGGATGCTCGAATGCTGTGGTGAACGCCGACTTGGCCGACACGGATGATCTTGCTGTTCTGAAGGCAGCACGGCCCATTCGATCAGTAATTGCTACGCAATCAAATCGTGAGCCGCATGGAGATTGGCGTGCCCTGAGTGATCGTGGTGCGCATCTGAAATATCAATCCCGTCAGCATCCTGGACCGGCTCCGGCCCCTCGCGTGCAACAGCATGCTGACCATCTCCATAGGTTTTTCCATTTCCGTGGCTCAGTTGCTGTAGGTCATACATGTCTGAAAACGTATTGTCGGTGCCATTTTTAAAATGAAAGGAATCGCCAAGTTCGGTGCCAACCGCTGATTTGGCCTGATCTGCGCTGCCGGAAGAAGGCCCGCTCTTTCCTGCAGTCGCAATCTTCAACGCCGAATGTGCGTCGTTGGCAGAATTTACGGACGCCGTTGGTATATCCCGCTGCGGCTTGGCAGTATCTAAATCACCTACCTGTGGATGCTGTGCGTGTGGCTTGCCGGCCCCGGAGCCATCTTCGAAAGCCTGCAAATCGCCGTGCGCCTGTCCGCGATTCGAATCTTCTCCCGCGGTCTCATGCTGGGCGTGCCCCTTGGCGGCTCCGGAGCTGTTGTCGGACTCGTGTAGGGTCTTCTGCGATTGACCGTGATTTAAACCGTCTCCCGCGGCCTCATGCTTGGCGTGCTCTTTGGCGGCTCCGGAGCTGTTGTCGGACTCATGTAGGGTCTTCTGCGATTGACCGTGATTTAGACCGTCTCCTGGGGCCTCGCGCTTAGCGGCCTCGGAGCTGTTGTCGTAAGCGCGCAAGTCCGATTGCGATCGATCCTGATTGGACCCGTTATCCCGGCCTGTCTGCGTTGGGTCACGCTGCGAGGCTTCGTTCGTGGCCGCCGCAACAACGTCAACGGTCCCGGAACCTCGGGGAATAGTGATTTCTCGGTCGCTGCCGCCACCCTCCGCATGGGCATTGCCGACATAAAGCTCGCTGCCGCCTGTGGCGATTGTATCGCCTTGAGCGAACTCGAATGCGAACGCCCCATCGTACACGGCCGTGCCGCCGAAATTTGCGAACCTGGGAAGTGCGGATGCCAGTCCGTTGGCGTCGCTTGCGGTAGATGAAGTGACGATTTCATCGCCGAAATCGAACGCGTGCACGGCGTGGTTGGCACCATCGAGCTCGTAGATCAAGGCGGCGAAAGCTGCAGCCATGAAGATGCTGTAGCTGCTCGAACCCGGCCTCGGCGCGTTGAGTGTTGCCTGCGCAAATAGGCTCGCGGCAATCTCGGCCAAGGGATCGACGATTTTGCCGGTCGGCGATGACGTCCCAGTTGCGGCGCCGGCGCGGTCCTTGGTCGCGCCTCTGGCCGGGGTCCCGCCTGATACTGCTTCCTTGCGACTGATTTTGATGGTGACCACCTCCGCGCACGCGTTTTCGGCCATGACCGTGCAACTTTCGGTTGCGGCGTGACCGAGCGAATCGTCCAATGCTGCCAAGATCGCAACTGCCAGGATACTCATCGCGCCATAACGGCGCGACAGTGCCAGCGCGGCGAGCTCCGTCCGGCTTTTGATTCCGAGCTTCTGTCGCGCGTGGTCGATGTGAATCCTGACGATCTCCGGAGAGACACCGAGCATCCGAGCAATTTCACTGTCCGACAAACCTTCGGCGACGAGATCCATGATCGTCTGCTCGTTGACGGTCAGAACCGCCAGAACGTTATTGCCGAACGAGGCGATCCCATTAGCTTCGTTACCGACCCTAGCCAGGTCGGACCCGGGTTTTTCCAGCCTCAGGAACTGCACCAGCGCTTCTGGTTTGGCGTTCATCGAAATCGCGCCGCAAGCACCGGTCGCCAGTGCCCTGGCAAGATCGCCGCAGGCGACAGTAGCAGTAAAGAACACCAGCCGGGAGGAAAGGCCTTCGTCGTCCACGACGGCGAGGATGTCGGAGGCGGTTACATCTGTGAACCCGTCCTCCAGTAACACCACATCGGGGGTCAAGCTGCGAATAGCCGCAAGGCAACTAGCTCCATCAAGACAGCACGCAACCACTTCGAAATCGGGCTGCGCTTCGAGTAGCGATACAAAACCCTGCAGAACAATGGGATGTCGATCTGCTATCACAAGTCGAACGCGACGCATGGGCTTCCTTCGCTCGGCCTTGCAACACAAAATGAGAAGCGGCGATTTAACTCCGCTCGGCCGATTGCGTTCCTAATGTGATAATGGAGTTCGTGCGGATGCTTCTGACGATGAGTTCAAACAGTCCGTGCGGATAGCTCCATATGGCTCACCCTGGCCGTCCAGAGGTCGTACCGCTCGATGGCATTTGATGAGCAGAACTCTCTCCGATGTCGCTATTGCGCGAAAACGGCCGAAAAACTGGATCCCAGTCGACGACTCTTCACCGGTACAAATCGATCTCGACTGCAATCCGGACGAGGTCGGAGTGATTTTTAGCGCCGAGTTTGGACTTCAGCATGGAAGTCGTGTTGGCAACAGTTTTGTAGGAGATGCCGAGTTCGGACGCGACTTCTGAGATGCGGTCGCCGCGACCCAAAAGCCTCAGGATCTCGAGTTCGCGTCGGTTCATCTGCGTCAAAGGACTGGCCTTGATCACCGCGCCCACGAAGGTCGTCGCTTCAGCCAGACGCGGTGAGACGAAGCGCTCCCCGGCGGCAACCTTCCGGATGGCCTTGGCCAGGAGACGGGGATCATCGCTCTTTGAGACATATCCCTGAATGCCCATCTCCACAGCGCGCACCACGAACGCTGGATCTTCACTCACGCTGAACATGACTATTTTGGCGGCGGGATCATCCCTGCGGATTCGCCGGGACAATTCGAAGCCGGTAAGGTCGGGAAGCGTCACGTCAACCACGGTGACGTCGGGATGCTTCTGCAAGTACGCATGGTGGCCGTCCTTTGCATCGGAAGCTTCCAGGATCTCTACGGACGGGTCCGAAGCGAACAAGGCCCGGCAGCCCGTTACGACAACGGGATGGTCGTCGACGATCAGTATCCGCATGTCGTTCTGGCCCTCATTACACGTCCTCGCTTCCTCCAGTTGTGCAAACGTCGCGAGCGCTGGAAAGGTTCTGTGTCCGCGCGTGACGTCGGGCGATCCAACCATTGGAGCACGAGGTGCAGCAGGCGGCCGGGATGAGGTAGGCGGCGGCCAGAATGGCCGCGACCGCCGTCGCCTAGCGTACCCAGATTGGAAAGTCGGACTTGATCGTCAGGAGGCGGTGTAGAAAGGCTTTCATTCTAGAGAACGTACCCTCGGTGCTCGATGCACCGACGAGGATTCTCGCTCTCGCTTACTAGAGTTCTTCCGCGGTCGGTCTCGAGCTGCCTTCGCCGCACGGCGTGCTCCGCCGGCCGGTCATCGAGGACACGTTCATCAAGCGTTGTGCACGGCTCCTACAAAGCCGGCAAGGCCCCGAAGGAGGACGACGGGAGCCGAACCCGCGGGTATCGCCAGCCGCGACCGTCCCGCCGACCCGCACCACGCCCAGCACCCCGGATTTGAACGGGGGGCCCTTTTCCGCCGACGAGAGCATCTGTCGTTTAAGCCCGGCCCGGAAGCGGTCAATGAGGATGCAAGGCGTCCGGAGGCCGGTCAGCTCTATGACCGTCGAGGGCCCGAGCTCGATAAGGGTCCCGAGCGGCATCCGCTCGAGATCCAGGCCGGTTGTGGTGATGTTCTCGCCCAGGTCGCCCGCTGCGACCTTGAAGCCCGCTTCGAGAAGGGAGGCGAAGAGCTCGGACGGAATCAGGTGGACCTGTCGGAGATTGGCTAGGCGAGGCCGGCGACGGGCGAGATACCGGTGTCGGACGAACGCGCCGGCATGGGCGTCTCCCTCGACGCCGTAGCCTTCCACCAGGACTATGCGTTCATGGGTCGGTTTGCTGAAGTGGTGCCTGCGATCGGCGGCGGCCGCCGCCACCGCTCCCTCGAGCGAGAGATCGGGCGCCTGCGGCATCAGGCCGCTCGGGCGAGCGAGCGCCGCTTCTGGCGGAAGTAGCGCGTGATCTCGGGAAGTGTCATCGCGTTCAAGACGCGGTCGGCGGGGACGCCCCCCTTGCGGGCCATCTGGACGCCCCAGTGCATGTGGTCGAGTTCGGGAATCAGTGAGCGTCCGGGTTGATGCTCAGCATGCAGTCGAAGTCGAGGGCCGCCTGGTGCCAGCGCCAGTCGAGATCGAGCCGCCATGGGTGGGCGTTGATCTCGACGGCGACTTCATGCTTCGCGCATGCCCGCAGTACCTTCTCGACGTCGATTTCGTACCCCGGACGCCGCTGCAGCTGCCGCCCGGTCATGTGGCCGATGATCGTGGTGTGAGGATCCGAGATGGCCCGAAGCAAGCGCTGCGTCTGCGCCTTGCGGCCCAGTCTGAAGCGCCCGTGGATGCTCGCGACCACGAAATCGAAACGCTCCAGCACCTCGTCCGGATAGTCGAGCGATCCGTCGGCCAGAATATCGGATTCGATACCTTTGAGGATCCAGAAATCCTTGCCGAAGCGCTTGTTCAGGCGGTCGGCTTCCCGGTGCTGCTGCGCGATCTCCTCCACCGAGAGACCGCCAGCGTAGTGGGCGGACTTGGAATGATCGGCGACGCCGAAATATTCGAAGCCACGCTGGCGGGTGGCCTTGGCCATCGTCTCCAGGGTCTCGGTGCCGTCGGACGCGTCGGTGTGGGAGTGTAGGATTCCGCGCAGGTCCTTGTCGGTGACGAGCTTCGGCAACTTGCCTTTCAGCGCCAGCTCGACCTCGCTCCGCCCCTCCCGGAGTTCGGGATCGATAAAGGGCAAGCCGAGGGCGCGGTAGATCTCGGACTCGTCGCCGGCGACCAGCGTGCGGCCCTTGTGCAACCCGTCCGCCTCCAACCGCATTCCTTTTTCGGCGGCCAGCGCTTGGAGCTGCTCGATGTGAGCGGCCGAGCCGGTGGCGAAGAGAAGCGTAGCGCCGAAGTGCTTTCGATCGGACAGCCGGATCTGCAATCCGTCAGCAGCTGACGCCTTCGACCTTTTGTCCTTCTTGGGTGCTTCCGCGACGATCGCGAGGTCGCCGACGAGTTCGCAGCCGCGGCGGAACTCGCCTGCGATCGTGACGCGCTTCAGCTCGGGTTGAGACTTGCGGATCGAGTCCTTGGCGTGAGCGAGCAGAGCCGCCGCACGGTGCAGGTGGAGGCGGTCTTCGCCGCTCTTCGCGATGGCGAGGTTCTGCAGGATCTTGGTTTGCAACGCGGCCCCGAGGCCTTTGGCCTTCTTGATGCGGTCGTCCTTGGCGGCGGCCTCCAGCTCCGTTAGCGAGGCGATGCCGAGATCCCGGTACAGACGCAGCACTTTCTCGGGGCGGAGGCCAGGCACGGCGAGCATTTCGAGCACACCCTCGGGAATCCCTTTCCGCAGTTTTTCGAGGCTCGGGTGAGTGCCGGTCTTGTGGAGCTTGGTAATGATGTCCCCGATCGCCTCGCCGACGCCGGGGATTTCCGTAAGCCGGTCCTCGGCGACGAGCACATCGAGAGGGATCGCAAGAGCCGCCAGGTTATCCGCGGCCCGTGAATAGGCTTTTGCCCGGTAGGGATTGCCGCCGCGCAAGGCTGTTCGCTGTGCGTATTCTCGCAGGAGGCTCGCTACGGTGCGGGTGTCGAGGGAAGCCACTTAGCGAACCTCCCGCCCGGCGCGCGGCCAGCTCGACTGAGCAAAGTGACTTTGAGAGGGTGGGCCATCTCCAGGCCGCCGATCGAGGGATCTCTCGAGCTTCTGCGCAGCGCGGAAGTCCTCAAGGTGCTGCGTGTTCGGGCCGTAAGCCGCCTCCTTCTTGAGGAGATTATAGATCCGCCCGGCCAGCAGCTGCAGATGTTTCATCCTGCCGTGCGGCATCGACCGGGCCCTGCAAAGAGCTCGGATAGCGTAGGCCCGGAAGTAGTCAAAAGCGTCTGACATGATGTAGATAACGCCTGGTCTCCCCTATAGTTCGGTTGCTGGCCTCGGCCCTGCTGGGAGAGCGCCCCCAACATCCTCGCACATTCCCTTGAGAACGGATGCGTCGGCTCGACCCAACGCCTAGGAACGAAACGCAGCAGCGTGGCTTCTTCGCTAAAGGAGTCGCGCAATGAAACGCTCCAGCATTGCACTTGTCTTAGCTCTCGTCATCCCTTGCGCAGCATTTGCCCAAGGTGGGGGCGGAGGCGGTGGAGGCAGCGGCGGTGGTGCCGGCGGATCTGCCGGTGGAAGCGCTGGCGGTGCGTCGTCCTCTGCAGGTGCAGGGGGTTCGACTGCAGCATCTCCGTCCGCTGCAGGAGCCGCAGGCGCTGCGACCTCGGGCGGGGCGGCAAGCCCGTCGGCTACTGCCCCGAATGCAAATACCAATCCAACCACGGGCACCACCAATGCGATAACCGGTATCGCCAACGGCACTTCCAGCCCTCAATCCGGGCGCAATCAGGGAGCGGTCGAAGGAAACAGCACGAATGCCGCAAGCCCCGGCACCAATGCTGCCGGAACCGCAGCTTCATCGGGAACGCCTGCCGCTAATACCCAGGGAGCCGCTGCAGGCGGCATCGGTCGGCCGACGACCGCTGATCAACACGATAGTGACGCCAAGATCGATCAGGAGAACAGCAAAGTCGACCAGACCGTGAAAAAGATATGCAAAAATTGCTAAAGCATCGACGACAGAGGTGATGGGCCACAGAACCTTCGAGGTCCGGCGCGGCGACGCCAGGAACAGCGCACAGCAGTGGAGCGTTTTGCCCCGCTCTGCCGCCAGGATAGGACAAGGATAGAATGACCGAGAAGTTTGATCCCGCCCCGCCGGACAAGCACGCGCAGAATCCCAAGCAGCAAATCAGGAGTGACAAGGCTAAGGATGACGAGTTGCAAAAGGGACTGAAGGACAGCTTCCCGGCGTCTGACCCCGTCAGCAGCACTCAGGCATCCGAGACGACGCCGGACTGACGCCGGGCCAGAACTCGGTAATGGAAGGTCGACCGCCCGCCGGCCAACTTGGCGGTGGGTTTTTTTGTGAGTGGCGAAGCGTACCAAGGCATCGGCCCCGAAGCCGGGAGCCCCTCAGATGCCGGGCTTCATCAGCCCCCAATTGGCGACCCTGAAGATGAAGGCGCCTTCGGGGCGCGCAGTGGATTCACGAAATCAAATACGATGGCTACCGCATCCAGCTCCGCCTCTACTTCGCGTTCGATCTGCTGTGGCTCGACGGTAAAGACTTACGCGGAGAGCCGCAGATCGAGCGGAAGAAGCTGCTCAAGGAGCTGATCGAGGAGCACGAGCTCAATGAGCCTGTCTTCTATAGCGAGCACCACGAAGGAGACGGTCAGGCGCTTTTCGCCGCCGCCGGCAAGTTGAACTACGAGGGCATCGTTTCCAAGCGTGTGGACGCCCCATACCGGTCGGAGTGGGTTGAGGCCTGGCAAAAGATCAAGGTCGTTCAGAAGGGCAAATTCCCGTGGTCGGCTTCATGAAGGACCCGTCGGGCGTGGCCGCCCTCTATTTGGGTAAGAAGGAAGGGAAGGACTTGGTCTACATGGGCAAGGTCGGCACGGGATGGAGCCGGACCACGTCTGCGCAGATCGCAAGGCGCTCGACACCGTAGTGAGCCCAAAGCAGAAGCTGACGAAAACCATCAGGAAGCCCAAGGACACCTGGGTCGAACCCAAGTTCTACGCAGACATCGAGTACCGCGACATCACCTCCGAAAACCTTCTGCGGGCGAGTTCGTTCAAGGGCCTGAGCAAAGGAACCCGCCGTTCATAGGGGCGTTTGCCTTCCGAGTATCTGGAGTACCGGCGATGAAACCGGACAAGCGAGTGCTGAAGGCGGAGGAAGAGGCTCAGGACATACTGGCCCGTCATGTCGAGCCCGGCCGCAGAGATTGCGGCCAAACCAACAACCAACTGCTGGACGTGCTCGACGACGAAGCCGTCGTGCAGGCGGTCGAGGATTCAAACATGGAAAAGCCCAGCGCAGAACAACTCGCCGAACTCAAAAGGCTCTCCGCGATAGCGCGGGTGCCGGATGAATCGGAGATCGTCACCTCGAATGAGGAGGCCGAGATCCGAATCCGCGACCTGAAGGACAAGGCAAGGATGGAATGATGCCTGACGAGCCGATGAATGGCGTGGAGCCCGAGCGCTCCGAAGATGACATCCAGCGCGACGAGCTCGGTCCCCGCGGCGTGCCTGGAAAGGAAAGCCCGGCGAAGATGACGCCTCAGCGGGAGAAGAAGACGCCGAAGGACGTCGACCCCGGACATACTGCATGAATCCGATGGATACGTTCAATCCCGATATGCCCTGTCGGGTCCACGACAAAGTCAATGACCACATCTTTGAATGGAATCCACAAATGGGCATCGATATTTCGCGAGTACGGGGCGATATGGCATGAAGGCGTCGTGGCTTGGGACGGCCTGTTGCTCGACGGATGGACCCCCATCATGCATGAGCACCCAAGCGGCCACTGATCGGCGTTAGGCAGAAACGACCGAGTAGGCTCGTCAGACTCGGCTGGAAAAACGGGTGAATGCGGTCAGGGTCTGCAGGCGCGGTTCGACGTCGCGAAGATAGATCTCGGTCCGGAGAAATGCGAGTTCGGCGTCGAACGCGGCCTCGCAGACGTCGACGTACCAAGACTTCGGTCTGCCGTCGCTGCCGTCACTCCAGCGGTAGCCGCGCCGCTTCAGCGAATCCTTGAGTTCGAACGGCGACTGCTCGGCCCATATTCGCACGGTTGGCTTGCGGGCGTTCTCGAGCAGGAGGGCGAGCGCGGGCGAACCCGTGGAGGCAATTGGAAGGCAAGGACTTCCAGCAGAGCGTGGCAGTCGTCGATCGCCGGTGCGCATGGTGAAAGAAGCCCGCGCCGTTCAACAAGTAGCCGAGCTGCGCGCCCGCGAAGCCGTGTTCGCGCCAGTCGATCTCGGTGGCGCTGCAGCCCCAGGCCTTGTGCTCGAATACCGGCCAGTAGCGCTCGACGAACTTCCTGTCGAACCCACTGCTGTGCGCGATCGTGATGGCTGAATCGTGGGCGAAGGCCGTGACGGCGGCCTCGTCGATTCGGTGGCCGGCCACCATTTCGTCGGTGATGCCGGTGAGCGCCGTCACCTCGGGCGGGATCGGCGCCGACGGCTCGTTAAGGCCGAGAAAGTGTCCCTGACGCCGACGATCCTACCGTCCGGCACGTAGTCGAATTTGACCATCCGGAGCTCGATGATCTCGTCCCTGCCGTGATCGAAGCCGGTGGTTTCGGTGTCGAGCAGGATGCCGGTTTTGAACTCCTGCCCGATTTCCGGCTGGGACGCGGGCCGCGGCACCAGGCGTCGCAGCACCCGGAAGTCGGGCGACCGGTCCAGGGCATCGGCCATGGCTGCCAGGCTGATGGTGTTCTGAAATATCGTTTCCCGCTGTCTATCGCGGCGACGGGCATGCCGGCCGCTGGCGCACGATACCGAGGCAGCCGGCGGCGAGGTATCGGAAATTGGCGCGATCCAACGTGTTCTCGGGACCGTCGTTGCGTTCTGTCGCGCTTCGGAAGAAATCGGCCGCCATCAGTCGGCCACGCAGAGACTCGGCGGCGGTCACCAGAGCGACGGCCCGGCGCCGGACCGGGTCGCGTTCATGGAGCTCAGCTTGTTGCCGCTGCAAGGCGCAGCGCCTCCCCCCACCCCGTTCCGAGCCGCTAGGATCGCGTTCACGGCGAAATGCGATGCCGCACCCGCTTATGGCGTCAAACCCTCGCTGGTGAGGCCAGAACCACCGGCTGGGTACGCGAGCTTGGTCCTCGGCAGAGTCCGTCGGCGGCTCTCTTCGCGCGCTGCGGGAAGGCGGCCACGCTCGATCGGGGCGCGCTGCGCCACCACCAAGAACGACAAGAGGGCGTGGGCGTCAGGCCTCGCCCGGTCCGGAGAAGATCGACGCCGGCGGCGTCGTGCGCGGCACCGGCGGGGGGCGCTCGACCGCTCTCGCGGGCCGTACGGCGCTACCGCCCTTCAGGTCGTATTGCTCCGCCAGCTTCTGCAAACGCCTTCTGGTGAAGGGATCGGCCTTCTCGGCCAGGTCGCGCACGCGTTGTGCCAGACCTCTGTAGAACTCCTGCTGCTCCATGACGCACCCCGCAACATCACTGATCGCAGGAGTTGAGTATATCCGCGGCCGGCGAGTCAAGCCGCGCCACTCACGGAAGCGGCCCTGCGGGCAGTCGTTCAGAAGAGAGCGGCCCCGAGATCGAGGCTGAAGGTCATGACCGCCGCCATGGACAGCAGCAGACCCGCGCCACCGAAGATCGCGACGGTCTTGAATTGCTCTATGTCTACATCCGTGCCGGTCGCGTTCGCCAGCGCCTTGGCCGCCCAATCCATGCTTTGATCTCCTCGAAGAAAGCGAAGACGACGGCAAGGGTAGCGGATGTTCGCGCCAGCACGTGTGAACTGGCTCTCACGCGCCAACCGAATATGGATCTGTCCCTTGGATTAATCCCAATCGTGGTGCGGCGGCGGCTGAGCGCGGATATGTCCGCGAGGAAGATCTGATTGACGACCCACGCCGCTCGGCGGCTCTCCGTACTGCAATGGCCGAAGCCGCTTCACTTCGGAGGCTTGAGCTCGCCGGCGAGCCAGCCGACCGCGTCCGTCTTCATCGGATCCACGGCGATCGAGATCTTTTCGGTCCGCTCGCAGGTCGAGCACTCGAACGTGCGCTCTTCGAAGCCATGTGCGCCAGGCGAGATGCGCGCCAGCACCATCCGGTGCTTGCATACCGGACACTTCGGCCGATCGGTGCTCGATGCGATCATCCCTCTAATCCCAGACGCGGATCATACGATGTCCGGAGCCGGAGTCTGCAACATTCGTGAGTTCGGAGCTTTTCCCGTAGCGAGGAACGACGCCGGTCCGGTGTCGTTGCTTCCTCAGGCTGCGCGCCAATGCGTGGCCTGCGTGGCTCCGCCCTCAAGCCCCCCCAGTCCCCAAAGGCGGGGCTGCGCTCATCCTGCATCGCGGGAAGTCCGGTTTCGGGTGAATTTTCTTGCAGCATTTTACTTGTTTGAATCCCGGCAGCGGACGGGGGATGCATCATGCGGCCATCGCAGGGGGATATCTCCATGTTCGACGCCGAAACGACAGCGCTCTTGCGCGCCGTCCTCGATGAGGTCTGCGAAACCGTGTCCCGCAATGAAACCGGCACCCGGACACATGTGGCCTCGAAGCTCCTGCTCAAGCAGGTCGGGCGGAGAGCCTGGAACGAGGCGCCCACCATGTGGCGATAGGCCGGCTGGCTCCGCAAAAGACCTCCTCGGGGCGAGGGCGAGGACCATCGCAGCCGAGGGGCCAGCGCATCATGGCGTAGCCGTCTTCACGTGCGCTGCGCCTCCGCCGCGCCTCTACCAGACAGATCCCGAGGACGAGGAGCAGGATCACGGCCCATCTGAGCTCACCGCCGATCGACCGAACGTCTACGCATGCTGCCCAACGCGTTCGCCGCGTAGCGGCACCTGTTCATCGCGCGATATTTCTTCCGCCGATCGGGCTTGTGGATCCGTCCTTGTCGCCGCACTCGCGGAGATCAGCATCGCCTTGGCTGATTCCAGACAGGAGCCTGGCCGCGTCTGGCAGTTCCTGCAAAAGAGCGCGTTTGAGGCGCGACGACCCCTTCGCGCTGAAAGCCAGTGGTGTCGCTCTTCTTACACCTTGAATGTCGCCTTCTGGCCCGATGGCGAAATTCGGTTTGCCTTAAATAGGATCTGCTGATCGGGGGAGACAGGAAGTGACACGAGGCCAGTCAACGGCGCTTTTGACCCAACAACCGAGACATCGGGCGTAGCCGTCGTCTATCTTGCAGGAATGCCGAGAAGCGTGAATATTCATGCTGGTGCGCGTGCCATCCGTAAAATCCCGTCATAGAGCGCCGCAAATGAGGTGTTTTGTCATGAAGAGGTATTCGCTCCCAGTGGCCGCCTCAGTGCTGGGTCTGGTGCTCGTGCTGTCGCCGTCCGCCAACGTGCAGGCTGCCGAACTCAGGCTTCTGGCGGGTGGAGCAATGTCAGGCGTTTGGGCAGATATCAAACCGCAGTTCGAGCAAGCCTCTGGTCACAGGCTTGAGATTTTCTTTGGCACCACTCCGAACCTCATAAAGGAGGCTACGTCGGGCAAGCCGTTTGATGTTGGTGTTGTACCTGTCGAAGTTATGCAGGACGCGTCGTCCCGAGCTAAATTCGCGGCAGGTCCGACAATCGATATTGCCCACGTTGGCCTCGGCGTTGCTATCCGCTCTGGCGCTCAAAAGCCTGAAATCGGCAACGCGGACGCGCTCAAGGCAACGCTGCTCAAAGCTCAGTCCATTGCCTCGATCCCGGAGAGCGCCACCGGCTATTCAATCGCAAAGGTATTTGATCGCCTTGGAATCACCGAGCCGATGAAGGCGAAGATGAGGGCGCAGCCCAACCCTGCGCAGGTCGTCGCGGTGGTTGCCCAGGGTGAAGTCGAATTGGGCCTATTCCTTATCAACGTTCTCACCGCTCCCGGTTTGGATGTCGTCGGGCCACTTCCGGCCGAACTGCAACAAAATGTGGTGTTTACGGCCGCGGTTGGATCAGAAACCAAAGAGACCACCGCTGCCAAGGCCCTCATTGATTACCTTAAAGGTCCGGCGGCAGTTGCAATCATCAAATCGAAGGGCATGAACCCCGGCTGATCCGACGGATCTCCCTGCGCCAGCGGGTGCTGGGATGACAAGCGTCTTAGATGTTGGGTCTCAGGAACGCCACCCGAAGGTGGCTCGACGATGAGTGCGTCATGAAACGCCTTATTTTTTCGGCGGGCCTTTTGTGGGCGGCATCATCATTGGGTTGGGCTTGCCCGACAGCATCCGCGCTCAGGTGCCGGGATACGTAACCAAGCGAATATTCAAGACGGACTTGGTCAATCTGCCCGGCCAAGAGGCAATCATCTACGCAGCAGAGTGGTCGTCTGGCTTTCGGCTTCCGCTGCACCAGCATGAGGAAGGTTACGAAGCCGTCTACCTCATCGAGGGCGAGCAGATCTTTGAAATCGACGGTGTCGGAACCAAGATAGTTAACGCCAGTGAAGTTGTGTACACGCCACCGAACACCAAGCACTTCGGCCGGAACGCTACGGACAAGCCATCGAAGACGCGGGTGATCGGCATCAAGACCAAAGACAGACCCGTGATGACAGACGTGAAGTAGTTTATCGAGGTTGCCTCCGTTGGCGGTCTCTTTTATCTCTATCGGACCGCGCGGATGTCGCTTGTTGGCCCATCAGCGAAGTAGCGGCCCGCTTCATTGAGGCCTGCTCACTGAAGCATGGCGGACCAGATTTGCTCACGTCGAGTTCTTCGCATTTCTGACCCACAGCGGACGTTGTGCGCGTCGCGCCCGTTTAAGGAATCAATATCGCAATTGGTAAACTTCGATCTGCTCGGCTTTTGAAATGAGCCGATAATGCTCTTAGGCACATGTCCACGTACTTCCTCGCTGCCTGTCTGATCGTGATCGTCTTGAGTTTCGAGGTATCGTTCCGTCGATCCTTGGAATCTCTCACGGAACTCGCGCGGGGCTGCCCCGGCCCATCGGCTCGCACGCGGCGGCGGGCGCTTTGGCCCCTGCATTCGGCGCTCTCATTTGTACGCTGCTGGGGGCTGATCGGATTCGACCATGTTCAAGACAAACTTGCCTCTCCGCAACGGCCAATCTCATGATGCTTAGTACGGCTTTCTTCAGCGGATGGTTCCTTGGCGTCATTGCCGGGATGAATCAGGATTGAAGCCGCGACCGATGCCAAGCGAAAGGTGCATCAGCCTATTGGCGCGTCATTGGAGCGATCGCGAAAAGGCCTGCTCGCAGGTCGCAACCTTCTGCGCCATCCGCTTTTCGAGCAGCAGGATGGTTCTCTGAGTGTGCCCAAGGAACATTGGAGCGCAAGAAGCATTGAGCCAACCCGGCTGGAGTCTACGGAGGCGGCACCTATTGCCCGCAATGTTTCCCTATGGCTCGAATCGAAGACTACGCACTGATTGGCGACTGCGAGACCGCAGCGTTGGTGGGTCTTGATGGCTCCATCGACTGGCTTTGCCTGCCGCGGTTCGACTCCGACAGTTGCTTCGCAAAGCTACTCGGGTCCGAAGACAACGGCTATTGGCGCGTCGCGCCCGTGGCGTCGCGCTCAGCCGAGCGCCGGTATCGGCCGGGCACGTTGATCCTGGAGACGACCTTCAGAACCGACGACGGCAGCGTTCGTGTCACGGACTTCATGCCGCCCAAATCCGACAAATCGCGCATCGTCCGGATCCTCGAAGGACTCGATGGCCGGGTCGAGATGCGGAGCGAATTGGCGGCGCGTTTTGACTACGGCGTCTCCGTGCCATGGGTCAGCCGGCTTGATGATGGCGCACGATCCCTGGTGGCCGGAGCCTCCATGCTGGTGCTGCGGGCTGACGTGCCGCTGCAGGGCGAGGAGATGGCGACCGTGGGCTCGTTCGTGGTCTCGGCGGGCGAACGTAGAGCCTTGGTGCTCAGTCATCAGATTTCCTATCAGGAGGAAACGCCAGCCGCGCATCCTTTCCAGCTTCTGGAGTACACCGAGCGTTTTTGGCGGGACTGGTCCAGCCGATGCCGGGCGGCTGGGGCGTATTCGAACGAGGTTCTCCGCTCCCTCATCACGCTGAAGGCGCTGACGTTCGAGCCGAGTGGCGGGATCGTCGCGGCCGCGACGACGTCTCTGCCCGAGCAGCTCGGCGGCCCTCGCAACTGGGACTACCGGTTCTGCTGGGTTCGGGATGCCACGCTCACGCTGCTCGCGTTCATGGACGGGGGATACTACGACGAGGCTCGCGCCTGGCGCGATTGGCTCATTCGCGCGGTCGCCGGCAGCCCCGACCAACTGCAGATCATGTACTCGGTCACCGGCGAACGCCGGCTGACCGAGTGGGAAGTGCCATGGCTGTCCGGCTACGAAAATTCGAAGCCGGTCCGGATCGGCAACGCCGCCCACCAGCAGCTACAACTGGACGTCTACGGCGAACTGATGGACGCGCTTTACCAGGCGCGGCGCGGGGGGCTCGCCGAGAACAAGCGGGCATGGGCCGTCCAATGCGCGTTGCTCGATCATCTGAAGGCAATCTGGACCGAGCCGGACGAAGGCATCTGGGAGGTCCGAGGCGGCCGCAAGCAGTTCACATACTCGAAGATCATGGCATGGGTGGCCTTCGATCGTGCGATCAAGTCCGCCAAGGAATTCGGGATGGAGGGGCCGGTCGACGATTGGACCGCGGTCCGGGATGCGATCCATGCGGACGTGTGTCGGCGCGGATACGACGAGGACCGCAAGTCCTTTGTTCAAGTCTATGGCGAGCCTCAGCTCGACGCCAGCCTGTTGCTGATTCCTGCCGTGGGCTTTCTCCCGCCGGATGATCCACGTGTCATCTCGACCGTAGGAGCCGTCGAACGCGACCTGGTCGTGGATGGCTTCGTGCGCCGCTACGACACGGGCGCAACCAAGGATGGACTGCCGCCGGGCGAGGGTATGTTCCTGGCCTGTAGCTTCTGGCTCGCCGATGCCTATCAGCTCATAGGCCGTGCGGCCGATGCGAAGGCGTTGTTCGAGCGGCTTCTCTCCTTGCGCAACGACGTCGGATTGCTCTCCGAAGAGTACGATGTCTCGAAGCGCAGACTGGTCGGCAACTTCCCGCAGGCATTCTCCCACATCGCCCTGGTGAACACGGCGCACAACCTCACTCACCGCGACAAGCCCTCCGAAACACGCGGCGGAAAGAAGTCGCTGCCGAGCGAAGGAGCGCAGAGCACGACTGCAGGAGCCAACCATGCCTGAAGCGACAACCGACCCTGCCGGACCCGTCCCGCCGGGCGCGAGACAGCGTTCAGCCGTCCGTTTTCCCGTCGTCCTGGAGGGACAACCGGCGTTGGTCACCGGCGCAAATTCAGGGATCGGCAAGGCTGTGGCGCTGGGTCTCGCTGCTTCGGGCGCCGACGTCGTCGTGAACTACGTGGCCGACCCGGCCGCGGCGGAGGAGGTGGCGCACCAAATCGAAGCCGGCGGTCGCCGCGCCATCGCCATCAAGGCGGACGTCAGCAAGGAGGACGAGGTCAATTCGATGTTCGCCCACGCGGTCGATCATTTCGGGACCCTCCACATTGCGGTGAACAACGCCGGCTTGCAGAGAGATGCCTCTTTCGACGAGATGACCCTCGAGCAGTGGAGGAAGGTGATCGACGTCAATCTCACGGGCCAATTCCTGTGCGCGCGAGAGGCCGTTCGTGAGTTCAAGAAACGCGGCGTGGTGAGCCGAATCTCCGCGGCGGCGGGCAAGCTCGTGTTCATGAGCTCCGTTCACCAGGAGATACCCTGGGCCGGTCACGTCAACTACGCAGCGTCGAAGGGCGGCGTCATGCAGTTGATGCGCAGCATCGCCCAGGAAGTCGCCCCATTTGCCATTCGCGCAAACGGGGTCGCTCCTGGCGCCATTCGCACGCCCATCAACCGGCCCGCATGGGAGACCCCGGATGCCTACGAACGGCTCATGACGTTGGTGCCGTACAAGCGCATCGGAGAACCGGACGACATCGCGCAGACGGTGGCTTGGCTGGTTTCTGACATGGCCGACTACGTCACTGGCGCCACCTTGTTCGTGGACGGAGGGATGAGCCTCTACCCAGGATTCGCGACCGGCGGCTAAGCGGGATTTCATTCGGAAAGGAGGAATGCCATGCGGCAGGGCCATCAGGAAAGCGAGCGCCGGCATCGGCGGCTGTTTGCGTCCATCGCCAACAAGGCCTCGCAGGGGGCGGGGCGTGCATCGACGTTTGTCCTAGCCTGCGCGGTAATCGTCATCTGGGCCGTTACAGGACCGCTGTTCCGGTTTTCCGACACTTGGCAGCTCGTCATCAACACCGGGACGACCATCGTGACCTTCCTGATGGTCTTCCTGATCCAAAACTCGCAGAACCGGGACAGTGCCGCGATCCAGGTGAAACTGGATGAGCTGATCCGGACGGGTATCGTGCAGAATAGCTTCGTGGGAATCGAGCATCTGAGCGCGGACGAGCTCGAGGATCTGCGCGCGCGCTGCGAAGAACGCGCGAAAGCCGTCGCCAAAGACGTGGTCGAGCGCAGCACGGGGACGGCCCTCAGGGGCTGGAAAGCCGCAACGGAATGATCTGGATCCGCGACCTGCTGTTCCGGAAGCCGTCCTGCTGGAGGACCACCGCATTCTCGGGAATTTGCCGGGTCCGCCGGCAGGCTAGACTACCCATCGGGACACCGGTTCGATCCGGCGCCGTCGCCTTCAGCCGCAGGGATCCGGCGATGGACGACTTCGGCGATGCCACCGTGATCCGGAAGTTCCGGGATTTCGGACGATCTCGGCGCCGTGAGTATCCACTGGTCGGCAACGAGATCACGCACCTGCGCGGATGCGCTCTCCTCGCCGCAATGAGCTGCGGCTTCGATCCCAGTAGCGTTCTGTACGGCGCCACTACGCAGAGGAAGCGTTCGCCCGCGCCCGTTCCCGCGCGCCGCGCGCACGCTCCCGACGTTCGCGACGCCGCCTCGCCCGCTCGGCCGGCTGCGGCAGCGACGGCAGCGGCGCGTCTACGGCTAGTTCCGACTCTATGGCCTGCTCGGCGACCGGGCGCGCCTCCATGAACTCCAGCACCATCCGCCCCTTGACGGTGATCTTCCAGCCGCCACTTTCGCGCGCGACCAGGCCTTGCGAAAAGATGTCGAGGTCCGGCATGCGCGCCGCCAGCCGCTTGGTGCGATCGGCCCAGTCCCGACCGCTGGTCGCCAGGATCGCCATGTCGCGCTTGAGGTCGGCCATCACGGCAAATCCATCCGGGTAGCCCACCAGGATCTTCAGCACCGTGACCTGAAAATTCACCCCCGCCCCCTCGGTCCGGTCAGCGCCACATGGTCGGCGCTTGCGAGAGAGCTTGGTGCCCGACCTGCCTGAGACCTTCGGGCGACACCTCTCCGCGCGTAGCAGCTTCCAGAATCTTCGCAGCGACGTGGGTGCGCACTCCGCTCTCGCGGCGCGAAACGCTCTCGCGGACTTCGTCGAGGACCGCGCGCAAAAGCGCGGTAGTGGAGGTGTCGAACATGAAATGAAATGCCCCATGCGGGAAAGCCTCATCCTAGCGCAATTTTTCGCTTTTGGAATTCGGAATCTTGAACACCGCGAGTGTCAGAGTAGCTGCCCCAATTCGGAGAGGCAGGCGACCTAAGATCCCAAACGACCGAAGGCAAGGTCGCCCTCGTGGACCGGTGGACTTGCGCCGGAAGATCAGGCAAATCCCTGAAGGCACTTCCAGCATGAGGAGCTCCCGTGTCTCGGCCAAGGAAGGCATACCGGCAAGCGGCTCTTTCGATGTCGGTCGTTTTGCTCCTTGCAGCCAACGCCATGGCGCAGGAGGACAAGAAGACCGACGACGACAAGCCGGCCGATCCCGACACGGGAGAGAGCACCGTCGAGGAGAAGACGCTCGGCCTTCTGCCCAATCCGTTGCAGAAGTACGGCGTCAAATTCGCCGCGACCTACATCGGCGAGGTGTTCGGCAACGCGTCCGGAGGGTTGAAGCAGGGCGCGATCTACGAAGGCCGACTTAGCCTGGCCGTGGACATCGATCTGCAGAAGCTCGTCGGGATCGACAAGCTCACCTTTCACGCCAACATGTTCCAGATCCATGGCGACGGGCTGTCGCGCTCCAATCTGCAGAATTTTTTCGTCGTCAGCGGAATCGAAGCTCTGCCGTCGACGCGGCTGTACGAAGCCTATTTCGAAAAGCAGTGGGGCGCGAAGAAGCTCTCGCTGAAGTTCGGGCAGCTGGCCGCCGACAGCGAATTCTTCAACACCAAGTACACCGATGTGTTCACGAATGCTTCCATGGGTTGGCCGGCCGTCACGTCGCTCGACCTGCCCAGCGGCGGACCTTCGCCGCCTTTGGCCGCGATGGGAGCCCGCCTGCTCGTCAACGTGACCGACCAGCTTGCGGTACTTGGCGGAATCTTCGATGGCGACCAGGCCGGTCCCGGTCCGGGCGATCCGCAGGAGCGCAACCGCTATGGCGTGAATTTCCGCGTCAACGATCCGCCTCTCCTGCTCGGGCAGATCCAGTACGCCTGGAACAACAAGAAGGGCGATCCGAACCTGAGCGGCCAGATCAAGCTCGGGGGCTGGCGGCACTTCGGCTCCTTCACGGACCAGCACCTCGCGTCGAATGGGGTCTCGCTCGCCGCTCCCGCCAGCAGCGGCGGGCCCCTGCTGTTGTCGGGGGACATCGGCGGCTGGGCAGTGTTCGAGCAACAGATCTATCGCGTACCGCATAGCGACGATCGCGGCATCGGCGTGTTCACTCGCGTTGCCGGCGCGCCTGCCGATCGCAACCTGATCGATCTGTACGCGGATGCCGGCATCGAATTCATCGGTCTGCGCGACGACCGTTCAGACGACAAATTCGGGATCGCAGCGGGTTATGCCCACGTTTCGAAACGGGCGCAGGCGCTCGACTGGGATTATCGGACGCTCGTCGATCCGAATTGGCCGGTGCGAAGCTTTGAAGGCCTGCTGACTGCAGTCTATCAATATCAGGTCAAGGATGGCTGGACGGTGCAACCGAATTTCCAGTACATCGTCCATCCCGGCGGCGGTGCAACGCTGCCGGCGGGCCCGCTCGCTGGAAAGGCTCTCAGGAACGCTTTGGTGTTCGGTCTCAGAACCACGCTCAAGTTCTGAGACCGGACGCGCGCTGCGCTAGATGTGCTGACCGGAGCCAAGAGCAGTGGGCTAAAAGCTCCAATTGGCCATGTCGAAAGTGAAACGTCGCGACGCGGAAGGCCCACGCCGGCGGTGAACACCTAGCTGAGTGCCAAACCGTAGAAAGACGGGCGTCACGTAAAGCCTGGGTTGCGAGGACCAGTCGCATCTCAGGCGCCATGAAGCCTTTCGTGAGCACCTCGACCCTGCAGCCGAGCAACTCTTCGAGTTGGATCTCGACCCGTGCCAGATCGTAAAGCGAGGTGCCCGGAGGCGCCTCGACCAGAATGTCCAAGTCGGTGTCCTCGCCGCGCGCCACCGATCCGAACACTTTCGGGTTGCGCATGCCTGCGCGGTTCAGGATCTCACGAACCTGGTTGCCGTGCTCAGCGATGGAAGTCGATGGTCTCATCGAACCGGCCTTCCGCGACATTTCTTGGTACGGCTTCTATACCGCCGCCTCAGGAACTCCGGTTAAAATACAACTAGCCGGACCGAGTCGGAAGCGCGCGTATCCAGGTCCTTGCGCCGATAGTTGCCGCTTCAGCTTGTTGGTGCCACCCAGCCATCCCTTGAGCATTCCTCCACTACCCTGGGAACGCCGGTCTTTCGCGGATCGTCCTGATCTTGGCGTCCAGCAGGCCCACGACCATGAGCAGCTGCTCGTAGATCACGCTGGCGTCAGTGGCCGGCTAGGTGGCGTTCGGATCCCTTCGGAAGGGCGAGTTCCGGCTTGCCCGAGGAGACGGAAGCCGGAAGCTGCGGCAGCCTTCCCGCGCTGAAGACCCCGTGCTGTATCGTCGGCGGAAATACGGCAGGGAGCGAGGTTTGCGCTTCCAGCCAGCCTGGCCTTCGCCTAACGGCCGAAGGGGTGTCTCAGCCGACGAGGCCTACCCTTGGTCAGGCGCCCGTCATGACGAGCGCCGATCTTCGATTTGCTCCATGTCCTTGGGGTTGCCCCAGAAAGCGCCCGGACGCAGCCCTCGGAACCGAAACCTTTTCATGCCTTCATGAATTCAGCACAGGGGCATTCGAGCGAGAAGCAGCAGCCAATGGCCCCAATGCCGATAGGCGACGTGGTTCTCACGGTTTCAATCATGACCGTCGCCTTCGTGGGTGAGGTCGCGGTGTTCACCCTCTTCGGAATCTTCTGAGGGGAGGCTCAGCCGCTTAAGCCGACGATGGCGTCTGCAAGCCGCGTAACAGGTCTGCCATTTGCAGGCCTGCAGCGCTTCATGGACCCCTGAAGGAACGGCATCACAGCTTGGTCAGCTCGCCCGCATGCGCCGAACTTCGGATCAGCCTGGTGGGCTCGCACCAGACGCCGAGGCTGACCAAGCTGGAGGGCGGATTGAGCGCGTGCAGCATGCTCAAATCGCGCAACGCCTCGCGCACGTGCGGTTGCTGCGGCGTAATGAAGCGCGTGAAGATGGTTCGTGCCCGATAGCGCGACGCGATCGCTGCAACCGTCGGCAGAACGCGCTCCATCCATGGCGTTGCCCACAGACCTCCGGGCGCAAAGATGTTCTGCATGTCGATGCAGAGATGAACTGGATCCCGGATCTCGGCGCGTTCCGACTTGCTGTCCCTCATAGCCACCAATCGTCATGGGTTCGCGGAGTGCCCGGGCGTCTCCCGGCCGCGCCCGGCAATAGGAACTTGCGTATGGAAGCGGCGTTCCAAAGCCGCCATTGCGAAAGGAAACGTACAATATGGGCTTCTTCACCAAGGACATTAATCGATGGAGGACCTGCTGATCCACGATCTGTCAGTTGCGCATGTTCGTTGCAGGCATCATCCGGAGATCCAGAGATTTTGCAGGCCCAACGCTTGATCGGCAATTCCGAAAGGAAAGCCCGCACAGGGGTCGCGGGATGGATCGTTGCGCTTGTCGTTTGCCTCGCGGCTCCGATGCCGGCGCGCGCGGCCGTCACGGCTTCGCAGCTCGAGCAGGTCGGCCTCGTCCCTCACCTCGACGCCCAACTGCCCTTGCGTACCGAGATGCGCGATCTGAGGGACCGCAACTCACCGCTGCAAAGCTGGCTCGGCGATATTCCCACCGTCTGGATTCTCGCCGATTACACTTGCGAGACGCTCTGCGGACCGACGATATCGATCGTATCGAACGCCCTTGCCGATACCGGATTGAAGGCGGGCAGGGATTTCCGGCTCATCGTCGTCGGTCTCGATCCCAAGGACAGCGCGGCCCAGGCGCTGGCCATGAAAACCGCGCAGGTCAGCACGAGAAGCGACCTGCCGGACCACAGCTATTTCCTGCGTGCAGCGGCATCGGACGTCGAGACATTGACCGGTGTATTCGGGTTGCGCACGGTCTACGACGCCGCGCACGACCAATTCGCCCATTCCGCTGCTGCCTTCGTTGTGACGCCAGACGGGCGAATTTCGCGCGCGCTCTCGGCGCTGGCGGTCGATGCGACCAGCCTGCGGCTGGCGCTGGTCGAGGCCGGCCGCGGACATGTCGGAGGCTGGACCGACCAGATCCATCTGCTCTGCTACGGTTTTGATCCGGCCAGCGGCACTTATACGTTCGCGGCTCGGCGGCTGCTGCTCGCCGCCGCCTCGATCAGCCTCATCGCCCTTGGCGGACTGATCGGGCTGCTGTTTCGCCGCGAATTCGCGGCCAGATGACGTCCAGCGGCGCTCTCCGCTCGGCCTCCCGCGCCAGCAGCGCGTCGAACGCAAGCCACAGAACCGAGCCAACAAGCAGCAGGGCAGCAATCAGCATCACGACGGTCGTGGCGGCGGAAAGCCCGTGAATGGCCGGCAGGATCAGGATCGCGGATTCCAGCCACCGCATCGCCAGCGTGAGCGCGCACAGGGCCAGTAGCCAATGCGGGTCCGAGCGTACCCTGGAGCTCAGCATCGCGCAGAACGGGACCACGAATTGCCCGAAGGCGACCCCGGCGAGGGCATATTGCCAACCGTTGTCGGAGCGCGCGATGTACCAGGAGACCTCGTTCGGGATATTGCCCGACCAGATGACGATGTACTGCATAGCGTGGAGATAGCACCACAGCAGCAACACCGACATCAGCAGCGCGCTGTAGCCGCGGCTCGGTCCGATCTGCCGCATCGACAATAGCCCGGCCGCTACGACGAAGGCTGTCCCGTTTACCATCGCGATGCTGAGATAGAGCAGGCCGTAGATCGACGAGTGAAAATCCGGCTCCAGTGCCTCCATCCAGTCGATCCCTGCGAACGACGCGGTCAGCGCCCACACGATCAATCCGGTCGAGGCTGCGCGCACCATGGGCTCGTCATTGCGCCAGGCGCCGCGGAGCCAACTGGCCAACGCAATCCAGACCGCGAAGTAAAGCACGGCTCGCAATATGACGAACCACGGCATGAGCCAGGCCGCCTTGAATGGCGGCAATGACGACGGATCGGCTGCGGCCGGATAGACCTCCTTCATGAAGAGAAGGACCGGAATGAACGCCAGCGCCGCGACCGGCAAGGTGCCCGTGGCCGCCAGAAAGACAGGATGCAGCGCCTCGGTCCAGCGTCGCCGCACCAGATAGCTGGTCATGAACAGCGCCAGCGCTCCGATCGGAACCGCGCTCCACGCGATCCAGGCAGCGAGATAAGCGGCAACCGTCGACCGCGCGTCGAGAACGAGCCCGGCGATCAGGATCAGGCCCGTGACCGCTGTGACAAAGCCGATACGACGCCTCATGGCAAGGCCTCCAGCCTGGCGCGCTCGTCCGCGGGCACGTCGTCGAGCGAGGCGTGGCGGCTGAGCTGAAGCGCGCGGATATAGGCGACGATCGCCCAGCGGTCGGCCGGCGGCACCCGCGCGGCATAGGAATACATCGCGCCATAGCCGTTGGTGATCACGTCGAAGAAGTGCTGGTCGTCGGCGGTGAGCAGCCGCTGGTCGTGATAGCTCGTCGGATGCGGCATGCCGCGCTGGACCACAATGCCGTTGCCGTCGCCGCCGGCGCCGTGGCAGGGCGAGCAAAAGATGCCAAAACGCTGCCGTCCTCGCGCCAAAAGTTCGATGGAAAGCGTTGGTCTGGTGGTCGCGGCCTTCTCCCGGTCGAGATCGTCGCGGGCGACGGTATTAGCCGGCGGGCGCCGCAGCACGCTGCCCCGGAACAGCGGCGCGCGCGAATAGTCGCTGTAGCGGGGCTGCGAATCCATGTTCTGGTCGCAGCCAACGAGCAGCATCGCAAGCGCGATGATGAACGGTAGTCTGTTCATCCCGGCACAAGCTCCACCGAAAGCGCCCCCGTGCCACTGAGAAAGACCAGGGTCTCGTTGGCACTGAACTTGGCATCTTCCGCGCTCACGCAGAGGAAGAAGCGGTCCTTGCTGGCGCGAAAGAAGCGTGTGTCGCCGAACACGGGATAGTTCAGCCGCGGCAACCCATTTTGCACGAGCATCCCGAACAGCATGGCCAGCGCAGAGAACAGGATGGTGAGTTCGAAAGTCACGACTGCGAAGGCCGAGAGCGCATAGACCGGCCGGCCCCCGACATTGAGCGGGTAGTCGTAGTTCGTATAGAGCTGCATCGCGAGCGCGATCCCGGCCCCGAAGATGGCGCCCGCCAGCCCGACGAAGGAGATCCTTGGTCGCGGAAGGTGCAGGATGCGGTCCAGCCCCTCGACCGGAAACGGCGTGAAAGCGTCGAGATTGCGGTACCCGGCCGCGCGCGCCTTCCGCGTGGCGGTGATCAGGTCCTCGGGGCTCTTGAATTCGGCCAGCGCGCCGTAGAATTCCTCAGCCATGCCGCTCCTCCTCCTTCTCCTGGTGGAGAAGCTCCTTGGTCTCGAAGATCGAGATCATGGGGATCAGCCGGATGGCGATCAGGAACGGCACCAGGAAGAGACCGATCGTGCCAAAATAGGTCGACCAGTCCCAGAACGTCGGCGTGAAGTGGCCCCAGGACGAGACCAGGAAGTCGCGGTAGAGGCTGGTGACGAGAATCATGTAGCGCTCGAGCCACATACCGACCGCGACGGAGACCGAGATCAGCAGCAGCATCCATCCGGTCCGCCGGACGACGCGCCACCATAGCGCCTGCAGCGGGATGAAGTTGAAGACCACCGCGCCCCAATACGACCAGGCGTAGGCGCCGGTGAAACGATTGGCCAGCGTCTGGAGCTCATGAGGCTCGCCGGAATAGAGCGCGTCGAACACTTCGAAGACGTAACCATAGGCCGTCATCAAGCCGGTGGCGAGCAGCACTTTTCCGAGCAGATCGAGGTGATCGTCGGTGACGAGGTTTTGCAATCCGAACCACGAACGCAGCGCGACCGCGATGATGGACACGACGGCGAAGCCGGAGAAGGCAGCGCCGAGCACGAAGTAAGGTGGGAAAATTGTCGAATGCCAGCCGGGGATTTGTCCCGCGGCGAACAGCAGCGACACCTCGCTGTGGACGGAGACGACCAGGGGCACGGCAAGCCCTGCCATCAACCGGTAGGCCTGCGACCAGCGCAGCCAATGCGTGGCCGAGCCGCGCCATCCCAACGCAAGAACACCGAAGAAGATCTGCCAGCCGCGGCGGGTCGCGCGGTCGCGCGCGGCGGCGAGATCGGGGATCAGGCCGGTGTACCAGAACGCGATCGAGACCGTCAGATAGGTCAAAACCGCCCAGATGTCCCATTCCAGCGGGCTGCGGAACTGCGGCCACACCCCCATGGTCGCCGGATAGGGAAACATCCAATAGACGTACCAGGGTCGTCCGAGATGCAGGATCGGGTAGATGCTGGCACAGACCACCGCGAACAGGGTCATGGTCTCGGCGAAGCGGTTGAGCGAGTTGCGCCATTCGCTGCCGGTGAGCAGCAGCAGCGCCGAGATCAGCGTGCCGGCGTGGCCGATGCCGAGCCACCAGACGTAGTTGTGGATCGCAAACGCCCAGTTCACGGGGATGTTGATGCCCCAAATGCCGACGCCGCGGGTGAACAGCGCAATTACCGAGACCATCAACAACAGCAGCAGCGCGCTCGCGAACGCCATCGCGATCAGCCAGCGCCGCTGGGCCGGGAAATGCAGGGGAATGCCGGTGAGCTGGTCGGCGATTCCGCCCATGCTCTGACGCGTCGGCAGGATGTCGGTGCGATCGCTCATCCCTGCGCCTCGTCGTCGCGCCAGCGCGCCAGATAGGTCGTGCGCGGCCGCGTTCCCAGCTCCTCGAGCAGCACGTAGTGCCGGCCGTCTCGCTTCAGCCGTGACACCTCGGAATTGGGATCGTTGATATCGCCGAACACAATGGCCCTGGTCGGACAGGCCTGCTGGCATGCGGTGATCACCTCGCCGTCACGTATCGACCGGTTCTCCTTGTCGGCTGCGATATGCGCCGCCTCGATGCGCTGCGTGCAATAGGTGCATTTTTCCATGACGCCGCGCGAGCGCACGGTGACATCAGGATTGTGGGCGGCATGCTCGGATGACTCGGCCGGCGCACGATAGTCGAAGAAATTGAAGCGTCGCACCTTGTAAGGGCAGTAGCTGGAGCAGGTCCGCGTGCCGATGCAACGGTTATAGACCATCTGGTTCACGCCTTCAGGACTGTGCGTCGTCGCGTGCACCGGACAGCCCATCTCGCAAGGCGCCTCCTCGCAATGCATGCATGGCACCGGCTGGAAAAAGCTGCGCGGCTGTTCGATGTCGCCGGTGTAGTAGCGCGCGATCCGCAGCCAGTGCATCTCGCGGCCGGCCTTGACCTGGTCGGCCCCGACCACGGGCACGTTGTTCTCCGCCGTGCAGGCCGTTACGCAGGCATTGCAGCCGATGCAGCTGTCGACATCGATCACCATGCCCCAGGCGTTCTTCGACGATGGCCAGGCCGCATAGAGGCTGGCCTGATCCGGGCTTGGCGGCGGCGTGACATGGCCGGGGCTGACCTCGCGGACGAGGTCGACCCCCTCCATGCGATGATGCAGCTGGGTCACCGCCAGGTCTTCGCTGGCGTCGAGCTTGCGCAGGCTGCCCCCGGTCAGCGACGGCGCGGCCGCGGGCTGTACGCGGTAGGCATCGTGGCCGAGTTCGTTGCCGACACGCCCTGCCCGCGTCCGTCCGTAGCCGAGCCAGAGCGCGACGGTGCTTCCGGCCTGCCCCGGCATGATCCAGAGCGGACCGGTGACGCGACGGTCGCCGACCGCCACTTCGACATGATCGCCATTCACCGCAGCGAGACGCTTTGCCAGCGCCGGACTGACCGCGATCACGTTGCTCCAGGTCACGGTCGTCAGCGGCTTGGGCAGCTCCTGAAGCCATCCGACATTGGCGAACTGCCCGTCCCACACGGTCGGGTCGGGCCGGAACACGATGTCGAGTTCGCCGGCGGGGCCTGGTGGCGAGATTGCCGTGCTCGCGGTGGCGACCGTGATGAAGGGGGCGGCGCCGTCGACAAAGCCGTCGTGCAGCGCCTGCTTCCAGCGCGCTCCGAACGCATCGCCAAAGCTCATCTGCCAGGTCACGCGCACGGCGCCGTCCACGACCGGGTCAATCTCGCCGAGCAGCATCGCAAGGATCTGATGCGCCGTCTTGACGTCGTGGAACGGTGAAATCAGCGGCTGCAATATGGTCGCGGTGCCATCGACGGCACGGGCGTCGCTCCAGCTTTCCAGCGCATGGGCCAGCGGAAGCTGCCACTCGCACAGCGCGCCGGTCTCGTCGCGATGCAGTCCGATATGCAGCGACACGCGCACGCGCTTGATGGCGTCGCCGACATTGAGCTCACCGGGCGCCGTGTAGGCGGGATTGCCGTCGAGCACGATGAGCGCGGTGACGCGCTCCGCATTGATATCCGACACGAGCTCAGCCAGCGAGCGGGCATTCGGAGGGCCCGCGATCGGCGCTGTAAACCGGAGTGTCTGGCCGGCATTTTTGAGTTGTTCATTGATCCGGGCGATCCAGTGAGCCGTACTCGGACCTCCGCTCAGGCCCGAGACGAATAAGGAGCGCCCTGCCCGATCCTTGCAGGCGTCGGTCACGGTCGCGACCCAGCGGCTTTCGACCTCCGTCAACTGCGCCTTTGACGCGCCGGCAACGCCGAGCGCGCCTGCCAGCGCCTCCGCCAGCAGCGGCATGCGCCGGGCCTCGGCGACCAAGCGCTGGCCCGCCATCGCGCCCGTGGCCGACGGCACGCTCTCGGCCATCAACAGGCGATTGCCCGGCCGGTCATCGGACCGCCGCCGCGCTTGCGACCAGCCCAGCGCGTTGCGCACCTGGTCGGGTCCGGGCCCCAGGAAATCGTCGTCGAGGCTGACGACGACATCGCATTCGCCGAGCACATAGTGCAGGTCCAAGGCCTGCCCGTACACCGCAGCCGCGATTTGACGTCTCGCATCCGCGCCTGCGGCCGAATGCCGATGAACGCGCGCGTTGGGAAATTGCTTCAGGAAGGTTTCTATTTGCCGCAGCAGCGTCGGAGACGTCGTCGGTCCGAGCAGCAACCGCACGCCCTCACCCGCATCGACCCGCCAGCTCTCGCGCATGATGCCGATAGCCGCCTCGACGTCGCTCCAGCTCGCGGGCTCGCCGTGCCGGGTCGGCGCGGCCGCACGATCGGGATCGTACAATTGCAGCACTGCGCTCTGCATGAAGATGTCGCTGCGGCCCTGCGTGACCGGATGGCGGGGATTGCCGTCGAGCTTGGTCGGCCGACCGGCGTAGGCCGTGGCGATCACCGGCTGCGCAAAGCCGTCGAGCAGCACGGCCGTCGCATAGTAACGCGGCAGGCCGAGCGTCTCGGCGGCGGGCTGGTCGACGTAAGGCAGCGCCGCAACCAACGAGCTCTTCTCGCAGCCGGTCAGCCCCGCCAGCGCGAATGACGCGCCCATCAATCTCAGGAATTCGCGTCGTGCCGTCTTCGAGAATTGCTGAACCGCCGGGTATTCCGCCTCGATGAAGGCCTGAAATCGTGGATCGTCCGAGAGCTCTTCGATGCCCGCCCAGAGTGGCTCCCCGCCCGCCGTCCGAGGCTGATGGTCAATGCGCCGCTTCATCGGTGACACACATAGCAATGCGTGAGCTCGCCGAAACGGATACCCTCGTGAGCGGCAATCGCTTCGCCTTGCTTGCGCGGGTTCGCAGGCGGCTTCCAAGCCATGTCCGTGACATGACCTTTCGGACGCAGATGCGGCGCGGGATCGCGGTGGCAATCGATGCAAAACTCCATCGTGAACGCTTTCGCGCGATAGGTCAGCGCCATCTGGTCGACGCGGCCGTGGCAGCTCTCGCAGCCGACCCCCTTCGCGATGTGGATGTCGTGCCGGAAGAACACGTAATCGGGCAGCTTTGCGACGCGGGTCCACTGGATCGGCGTGTGGTCGGCAAGGCTTTTTCGGACCGGCGCCAGCATCGCCGCGTTGGTCCAGATCTGCGAGTGACACGTCATGCAGGTCTCGGTCGGTGGGAGGCCGGCGCGCGGACCGGCGTCGACGTTGCTGTGGCAGTAGCGACAGTCGATGCCGAGTTCGCCCGCGTGGTGGCGATGACTGAACGGCACAGGCTGATGTGGGCGGATGCCGGTGTCCGTCATGTAGGCCGAGTGCGCGAAACCGACGGCAGCCACGATGCTGCCGCCTGCGAGCGACAGGCCGCCGACCAGAAGCAGGCGTAACCACGTGTCCGCCACAGAAGAGAATATTTGCGCCATTCTCGCTGTGACCCGATCGCGAGCTGTCGGATCGACAATTCTCGCCCTTGGACATTGGTTCCAACTTGGAACACTCTTCTCGATGCGGAATTGTCCCGCCGCATCGAGGACATCGGTATGGCGGCGGAAAGCAAGCGCTTCGGCTACGAGCGGTCGGACGTCTCGATGCGCCTCGTCGTCTGGCTCGCGGCCGGCCTTGCGACTTTCGTCGTGGTCACGCCTCTCGTGCTGCCGCTGATCTTCCCGCAATCACGCACCCGCACCACGCCCGCGAGCCGGCCTGCGCTCAGCTCGAACGTGCCGCCGCTCGAGGTTGCCCCTCGCAAGACGTTGCAGATCGTACGGCATGACGAGGAGCAGCTCACGCGCGATTACGGTTGGACCGATCGCAGCCGGGGAACGGTTCGCATCCCCGTCGATCGCGCAATCGACATCCTGCTGCGCAAGGGATTGCCGGGGTGGCCCTCTCCATGATGCCAATCTATGCGCGTCGATGGAGGGTGCCGTAGATGTGGCGCCAGTGGATCCCGTTCTGGCAGCCCGGGCTTTCGCCGCATGCCGGCGATGTCGACCTGCTGTTCGCCGGCTTGCTGATCATGAGTGCGCTGGTGCTCGGGTTGCTGTTCTTCCTGCTTGCGCTGTTTTGCGCCCGCTACCGCGCCGGCAACCAGACCGACCGCGACCATCGCGTCGAGAAAGGCTGGCGCTGGGAAGTCGGCTGGACCGCCGCCTCGTTCATCGGCTTCCTCGGCCTCTTCATCTGGGGTTCAGTCGTCTATTTTCAGATTTACAAGACGCCCGCGGACGAACTCGACGTGTTCGTCGTGGCAAAACAGTGGATGTGGAAGACGCAGCATCCCGGCGGCCAGTCCGAGATCGACGCGCTGCACGTCCCGATCAGGCGCCCGATCCGCCTGGTGATGGCGTCGCAGGACGTCATTCACAGCTTCTTCATCCCCGCATTGCGGCTCAAGCACGACGTCGTGCCCGGCCGTTACCAGGACATCGAAATCGAGGTCGACAAGCCCGGCAGCTATCATTTGTTCTGCGCCGAATATTGCGGCACCGATCATTCCGGCATGATCGGCGAGATCGTGGCAATGGCGCCGGCCGACTTCTCGAAATGGCTGGCGCAGCAGGCCCCCTCGAGCCCGCTTGCGGACGAAGGCGGCCAGCTGTTTCGCGCGCTCGGCTGCAGCGGCTGCCACGGCAATGGCAGCAAGGTCCGCGCACCGCCGCTCGAGGGTCTCTACGGCAAGCCGGTGCCGCTGTCCGACGGCAGCAGCGTGATTGCGGACGACAAATATATCCGGGATTCCATCCTGTTGCCGCGCAGCCAGATCGTCGCCAGCTACGAGCCGCTGATGCCATCGTTCGAGGGCAAGGTCAGCGAGGATCAGCTGCTGCGGCTCGTCATCTACATCAAATCGCTCGCAGGACGCCCATCATGAGCGAGAAGAACTATCTCACGACGGACTACACGCTGAAATCATGGTTCACCACCACGGACCACAAGCGGATCGCGATCCTGTATTTCGCCAGCCTGATCGTCTTTTTTTTCATCGGCGGCGCGGCTGCCACCTTGATCCGGATCGAGCTTGCGACCCCGCAAGCCGATCTCGTCAGCTCCGATACCTACAACCGCCTGTTCACCATGCACGGAATCATCATGGTGTGGTTCTTCCTGATCCCCTCGATTCCCAACACGCTCGGCAATTTCATCGTGCCGCTGATGATCGGCGCGCGCGACCTCGCCTTCCCCCGGCTCAATTTGATGAGCTGGTACATCTTCATGCTCGGCGGCTCGCTCACGCTGTTTGCGATCTTCGCGGGCGGCATCGACACCGGCTGGACCTTCTATACGCCGTTCTCCACGCTCTATTCCAACAGCTATGTGATGGCCGCGGCCGCGGGGGTCTTCATCGCCGGATTCTCGTCGATCCTGACCGGCCTCAATTTCATCGTCACCATCCACCGGCTCCGCGCCCCGGGGCTGACCTGGTACCGGCTGCCGCTGTTCCTGTGGTCGCTCTACGCGACGTCCGTGATCCTGGTGCTGGCGACGCCGGTGCTCGCGATCACGCTGCTGCTCATGGCGACCGAGCGCTTCTTCGGTGTCGGCATCTTCGATCCCAGGATCGGCGGCGATCCCCTGCTGTTCCAACACCTGTTCTGGTTCTACTCGCATCCCGCCGTCTACATCATGATCCTGCCGGGCATGGGCGTCATCAACGAGCTGATCTCCTGCTTCTCGCGCAAGCCCGTGTTCGGCTACAAATTCGTAGCCTGGGCGAGCCTGGCCATTGCAGCGCTCGGCTTCCTGGTCTGGGGCCATCACATGTTCGTCAGCGGCCAGTCGCTGGTCGCAAGCCTCGTCTTCTCCTTCATGAGCTTCATCGTCGCGGTGCCCTCGGCCATCAAGGTCTTCAACTGGACCGCGACGCTGCACAAGGGCTCCCTGCGTTTCGACGCGCCGATGCTCTATGCGCTGGGGTTCATCGGATTGTTCACGATCGGCGGGCTCACCGGCCTGTTCCTGGCCTGCCTCGCCTTTGACGTCCACGCGACCGACACCTATTTCGTCGTCGCGCATTTCCACTACATCATGGTCGGCGGAATGGTGACGGCCTATTTCGGCGGCCTGCATTATTGGTGGCCGAAGATTACCGGCCGGCTCTATTCGGAATATTGGGCTCGCGCCGCCGCGGTGCTGATCTTCTTCGGCTTCAACCTGACGTTCTTTCCGCAATTCATCCTCGGCGCGGAGGGCATGCCGCGGCGCTATCACGTCTATCCGCCGGAATTCCAGGTCTGGAACGTGCTCTCGTCCGGTGGCGCCGCCATGCTCGCCGTCGCCTATCTGATGCCGCTGTTCTATCTCGGCTACTCCGCCTTCTTCGGTGCCCGCGCGCCGGCGAATCCGTGGAACGCCACCGGGCTGGAATGGCAGACATCTTCTCCGCCGCCGGAGTTCAATTTTCCGACCCAGCCCGTGGTGACGCGGGCGCCCTATCAATACTCCCGCGACTTCGAGGCGGAGCCGCAAAATGCCTGAAGCTCCCGCCGTCGCACCACAATATCTCTCGGCTGCGCAACGCGACCACACCGCGGAGCTGGGGATGTGGGTCTTTATCGCCACCGAGGTGCTGTTGTTCGGCGGACTGATCCTCGCCTTTCTCGTCTATCGGCACGCCTATCCGCATGCCTTTGCCGAGGGCAGCCGGCATACCGATATCGTGATTGGAACGGCCAACACGGCGGTTCTGCTGACATCGAGCTTCCTCGTGGCCTGGGCGGTCGAGATCTTCTCGCCCAGGACCGCCAGGATCGTCACGCGGCTGCTCGTGGGTGCGGCCTGCCTCGGCTTCGTCTTCATCGTGCTCAAGGGCATCGAGTACAGCAACGAATATGAGGATCATCTGGTCCCGGGAATCGACTTCCACTTCGCCGGGCCGCTGGCCAATGGCATCCAGCTGTTCTTCATCTTCTACTTCATTGCGACCGCGATCCACGCCCTGCACATGTTCATCGGAATCTGCCTGCTGATCACGCTCGCAACCATCTGCCGGAAGGCGCCGACCACGCGCCACCGGACGGCCCTGCACAGCGCGGCGCTGTATTGGCACTTCGTCGACGTTGTCTGGATTTTTCTGTTCGCGCTGATCTATTTGCCGGGACGGTCCTCATGACAGAATGGCGACCACCGCCTGTCCTGATCGGAGCCTGGCTCGGGCTGCTGGCCCTGCTGGCCTTGACCGTGATGCTCGCCTACGTCCCGCTCGGAGCCGGCAATGCCGTCGTGGCTCTGAGCATCGGCACCATCAAGGCGGGACTCGTTGCCGCGGTCTTCATGGAGTTGCGGCATAGCAACGGGCTGACGCTGGTCTTCGCCGGCGCCGGCTTGTTCTGGCTCGGAATCCTGCTCTGGCTCGGCTTGATGGACTTTATGACGCGAACGTAGGATTCGGTTAGGGTTCGGTCGGCACGCGCAACGGCCGATGCAACTATTGGATACCACAGTCCGGAGGAACGATCGACACGACTTGCGTTTGACCCCACGTTCCCTCACGATCGGACGAGGTCTGCCATGTCACGCGCGCGGTCGATTTTCAACACCTGGGCGGCGCCTGTTGTTGGCGTCATCATGGCCGTCATCGGCATCGTCCTGCTGATCGGCGGCGCCTGGCTCATCTCGCTGCATGGATCGCCCTATTATCTCTGTGCCGGCATCGGTCTCATCGTGTCGGGCATCCTTCTGGTCATGCGTAAATCCGAAGGCGCGCTGCTCTATCTCCTTGTCTTCCTGGCAACGCTGGCCTGGGCCTATTGGGAGGTCGGCATCAACGGATGGGCGCTGGTCCCGCGAGTGGTCGGGCCCGCGGTGCTTTTGCTGCTGACGCTGATCGTCAGTCCGACCCTGACGTCCTCTCGGCGCGGCACCGTGCCGGCGTTCGCCGCCGCCTCGGTCCTCCTGCTTGCCGCGACCGTCGCCATGTTCGCGGGACCGCGCATCGCAAGCGCGCGGGCCGATACCGCGCCTGCTCCTTCTGCGTCTTCCTCTCCTGCGCTGACCATGAACGATCCCTCTTCGCTTCGAACTGGCGCGGACTGGCCGGCCTATGGCGGCTCCTTCAGCGCGCGGCGCTATTCGCCGCTGGATCAGATCACGACCGCCAATGTGGGTTCGCTGAAACGCGTGTGGGAGGTCCACACCAAGGATCTACCGGTCTCCGAGACCAAGGGCACCTATGGCTCTGAAAATACGCCGCTGAAGGTCGGCGACACCCTTTTCGTCTGCACGCCCAAGGACATGGTCATCGCGATGGATCCAGCCACGGGCCAGCAGCGCTGGCGCTTCGATCCGCAGGTCCCGGACGTGTCCATCCCTTATACGGCTGCCTGCCGGGGCGTCGCCTATTTCGTCGTTCCTGATGCCGACGTCACGGCGGCCTGCGCGAGGCGGATCGTGCTGGGGACGCTGGATGCACGGCTGATCGAGATCGACGCCAAGACCGGGAAGCGGTGTCAGGCCTTCGGCCATGGCGGCGAGGTCGACACCGCGCTCGGCATCGGTCGTCACGATCCCGGCATGTACTCGATCACCTCGGCCCCAACCATCGTGAGGAATGTGATCGTAACGGGGCATCAGGTGCTCGACGGTCAGAAGCGCGACGCGCCCTCGGGCGTGATCCAGGGTTATGACGCGACGACCGGCGCCCTCAAATGGGCCTGGGACATGGTGAAGCCCGACGCGCCGGCCGTTCCGCCAGAGGGCCAGACCTACACGCGCGGCACACCCAACATGTGGACCACCGCGTCCGGCGACGAACAGCTCGGATTGGTCTATCTGCCGCTCGGCATCTCCGCGGTCGACTATTGGAGCGGCAGCCGCTCGGATCGCGAGAAGGAGTTCGGCACCTCGCTGGTCGCGATCGACGTCACCACCGGCAAGGTCGCCTGGCATTTCCAGACCGTTCACAACGACGTCTGGGACTATGATCTGGGATCCCAAGCGTCTCTGGTCGATTTCCCGACCGACCAGGGCACGGTCCCCGCGCTTGTATTGCCCAGCAAACGCGGGGACATTTTTGTGCTCGACCGTCGCAACGGCAAGCCGCTGGCCGGCGTCGAGGAGCGCAATGTGCCGCAAGGCGGCGTCGAGCCCGAACAGCGGTCGAAGACGCAGCCGTTCTCGCTTTACCATACGCTGGCCAAGCGCGATCTGACCGAACGCGACATGTGGGGCATGTCGCAGATCGATCAGATGATCTGCCGCATCGAGTTCAAGCGTGCCAGCTACCAGGGTATCTTCACGCCGCCGACCACCGACACAAAATACATCGAGTATCCCGGCTACAATGGCGGATCGGACTGGGGCGGCATCGCGATCGACCCGGCGCGCGGCGTGATCGTCGCGAACTACAACGATATGCCGAACTACAATCGATTGGTCCCGCGCGATGAGGCCAACAAGCGCGGCTGGACGCCGCGCGACCAGACCCGCGGCCGCATCGGCGGTGTCGAGGGCGCCGGCGATCCGCAGGCCGGAACGCCCTATGCCATCAACGTCAATGCCGGCTGGCGACTGCCGGGAACGGGACTGCTGTGCAAGCAGCCGCCGTACGGCGGCATCCGCGCCATCGATCTGAAGACGGGCAAGACGATATGGGACCGCCCGTTGGGCGAGGCCCGCACCAACGGCCCGTTCAACATTCCCTCGATGCTGCCGATCACGATCGGCACGCCGAACAACGGCGGCTCGATCATCACGGCGGGAGGCCTGATCTTCGTCGCGGCGGCGACCGACAATCTGATCCGCGCCATCGACATCAAGACCGGCAAGACGGTCTGGCAGGACAAGCTTCCGGCCGGTGGACAGGCGACACCGATGACCTATGAGGAAAACGGCAAGCAGTACCTCGTGATCATGGCCGGCGGTCATCACTTCATGGAGACGCCGATCGGCGACGAGCTGATCGCCTACGCCCTGCCGTCGAAAGCGTCATGACGGGCTAAATGCTGATCAGCGCGATGCCTAGATCAGGGCGCTTCCTGCGGCGAAGATGAAGCACCGTCTCCCTGATCATCACCTCGAGGGTCGGCTGAACCGACCCCGACAGCAGGTGCCCGCCGCGTACCGTTCCGTCCTGTAGACCGAGCACGGCATGCAAATGCAGGCTGGCCTTGCCGTCATCGCCCTGTGCGACATCGCCCAGCAGGCTCAGCACCTCGCACTGCTCGTTGAGTTCGATCGGTTTGTAGGTCTTGGCGGCGAAGTCGAACCAGCCGACCTTTGCCGTCGAGAAGGCACCGATCGCCGACACAGAGGCGCCCGTGATCTTCTCGCGACCGGCGAATTCGGTGATGGATTTGAAGGCCTCTTCCCCGGGATCGAGGATGAGGACGAATGTTCGTTCGACGCCGTCATTGATCGACTTTGATTTCATCGGACAGTCCGTAGGCTTGCCGCAGATGCTGCCGACCGGCAACCCGCGTCGCGCCACATCCGTTCCGTCACGTTCGTCGCCTGCTCAGACCGTCGTGATCGGAATTTCTCCGCCGTCGATGATCTCAGGCACCACGGCCTTGAACACGCGCACCGGAACCGACTTCGCCGCCGGCACCTTGCTGCCTTCCGCGTGGTGCCACAGCGGGATCAGCCCGTTGCACTCCGGGTAATAGCCGGCGATGCTCCGGCGCGGGATGTCATAGGCGACGACCTGGAGCTCGCTCAGGCTGCGCACGATGCCGTCGCCGGCTTCGGTCACCAGGGTGACGGTGTCACCCGACTTGAGACCATCGGCTTCCATGTCAGCCGGGTTCATCAGGACGACGTAGCGGCTGCCCTTGAGGCCGCGGAAGCGGTCGTCTTCGTTGTAGATCGTGGTGTTGAACTGCCCGTCGGCGCGCATGGTCATCAGCTCATAGACGCCGTCGGTCTCATTCGGAGGGCTGAAGGCCGCCTTCGGCACTGTGAAATTCGCCTTGCCGTTGGGCGTCTTCCATTTGCGCTCGCGCGCGGCGAGCGGCCGCGGAAAGCCGCCGGGCTCGAACATGCGCCTGTTGAAATCCTTGAATTGATCGGGGTAGGTCAGTTCGATGGCGTCGCGCACGCGTGAATAATCGGCGACCCAGCTCTCCCAGTCGATCTTGGGGTTCGGCTTCAGCGTCGCCTTGGCGAGGCCGGCGATGATCGCCGGTTCCGACAGGGCGTGCTCTGCGACCGGCTTGCGCTGGCCGCGGGAGCCATGGACGCAAGCGGTGGAATCCTCCATCGAGACGGCCTGCGCGCCGCCCGCCTGCTGGTCGATCTCGATCCGGCCGAGGCATGGCAGCAGGTAAGTCACCTCGCCCGGCACGATATGGCTGCGATTGAGTTTTGTCGCGATCTGCACCGACAGACGCAAGCCCGACCATGCCGGCTCCATCAGCGACCGCTCCGGAATGGCACGCACGAAATTGCCGCCGAGACTGACGAAGCCACGCACGTCGCCTTTCAAAATGCCCTCGCAAGCATCCACGGTCGTCAGCCCATCCCAACGCGGCGGCTCGAAACCGTAGAGTTCGGCGAGCCTGTCCAGCGGCACCAGCTTGGCCTTCTCGGAGATGCCGACGGTACGCTGGCCCTGCACGTTGGAGTGGCCGCGGATCGGCGAGATGCCGGCGCCGGGCTTGCCGATATTGCCGCGCAACAGCAACAGATTGACGATCATTTTCGCCGTCTCGACGCCGTGCTTGTGCTGGGTGATGCCCATGCCGTAATTGGCGATCACGGCGTTCGCGCCCATATAGGCGTTCGCGGCGTCGAGCATCGCGGCGCGCGCGAGACCCGACGCCCGCTCGATCTCGCCCCAATCCTGCGCGCGGCAGAACGCGGCAAATTCCTCGAATCCGGCGGTGTGCTGCGCGATGAAATCGGCGTCGACAACCCGCGGGCTGCCGTTCGCCTGCGCGAGATCGTCGGATTCGATCACCCATTTGCAAATGCCGACGATGGCCGCGGCGTCGCCGCCGACACGCACCTGATGGTATTGCGAGCTGATGCGGGTACCGCCCGCGATCATCTGCACCGGATTTTGCGGATTGACGAAGCGTTCCAGTCCGCGCTCGCGCAACGGATTGAAGGTCACGATCGGCACGCCGCGCTGGGCTGCCTCCTGCAGCGGATGCAGCATGCGCGGGGCGTTGGTCGTGGTATTGTGACCGAAGAAGAAGATACAGTCGGTGCTGTCGAAATCCTTCAGCAGCACCGTGCCGACCGGCACGCCGATCACCGGCGGCAGCGCCACCGATGTGGACTCGTGGCACATGTTGGAGCTGTCGGGGAAATTGCTGGTGCCGTACATGCGGCCGAACAGCTGGTACATGTAGCTGGCCTCCAGCGAGGCGCGGCCGGACGTGTACATGACGACGGAGCATGGATCGAGCTTGTTCAGTTCGGCGCCGATCTCCCGGAACGCGTCCTCCCACGCCACCGGAAGATATTTATCGCTGCCGGGATCGTAGCGCATCGGCGTCGTCAGGCGCCCCTGCTCCTCCAGTTGATGGTCGGACCAGGTTCGCAGCTCCGCCAGCCGGTGCTGCGCGAAAAAATCGGGCGTGACGGTCTTTCCGGTGATTTCCCAGGCTGTGGCCTTCGCGCCGTTCTCGCAGAACTCGAACGGATGCGGATCCGCGGGCTTGGCCCAGGAGCAGCTCACGCACATGTAACCGCCTGGCTTGTTCTGCTTCAGCAGAATCTCGCTGCCGAGGATCGCGACCTCTTCCTGCGTGAGAATATGCATGACGGCGTTCAGCGATCCCCAGCCTCCAGCCGGCGAATCATAATTCTCGACTTTTGCTTTTTGCCGCATGACGGGCCCTTCAGCTGCAAGCCCCGACCGGAAAACCGGAGAGCCGGTCGCTAGTTCCTCGGCATTCGGAACATTGAGCTATCTCGCGCGTCGATACATCGTCGTAGGGCACACACCATGCATGGCTCCCGCTTCGGCGAACGCGACCGTCTGTCGGCCCCCACTGCTTCCGTCAGGATGCCCCGGCTCACGTCGAGCGGCGTGCAGGATGAACGTGAGGTTGCCGAGGAGTGCCCGGTCGCGCTCGTCTACGACGGAACGACCGTGGCGGTTCTGATGGCCACGCCTGCCGACCTGGCCGATCTCGCGCTCGGCTTCAGCCTCACCGAGGGCATTATCCAGGACGTGGGCGAGATCGATGAGCTTCTGGTCGTTCCGGGACCCGACGGCGTCGAGCTGAGGATGTGGCTGCGGCCAAATGCCGGCCGACAGTTGAAGGAGCGACGGCGGCACCTGGTCGGCCCCACCGGCTGCGGCCTGTGCGGAATCGAAAGCCTGCGCGAAGCCAACCGGATCATCCGACCCGCCAAGCGGCAGCTCAGCCTGACAGCCGAGCAAATCAGCCGATCGATCGAGATGCTCACCGCGGCGCAGAGTCTGGGCCGCGCGACCCGCGCCACTCACGCCGCCGGATTTTTTCAACCCGAGAGCAGCAACATGATCGTGCGCGAGGACGTTGGCCGCCATAACGCGCTCGACAAGCTCGCGGGAGCCCTTGCGACACGAGGACTTTCAGGCCGCACTGGCGCCGTCGTGCTCACGAGCCGAATGTCAGTCGAGATGGTGCAAAAGGCCGCCGCGATCGGCGCCGGCATCATCGTTGCCATTTCGGCGCCGACCGGGCTTGCGATACGCACGGCTGAAGCCGGCGGAATCACGCTCGCCGGCATCGCACGCGGACGTGAGTTTGAAGTCTTCTGTGGTCCGGCCGGCATCAAGCTATGAAGGGCACTCGCCGGCGGGGCTCCAGCCGATTTGCCTAACCCCGATGGGCCAAGCATGTCATGGACCGTCTCGAGGTGATTTCTGTCACTGGCATGCGAAGCGAAATACGCTCCACGACGCTGGTGGTATTTTCAGCTGCCATACGCCGTTGTCGATCGTGGCGTCAGGGCCTCGCTCAGGTCGTACGCGCTCGGGATCGTCAGCGGTATTCGTCGCGTCCAGGTCCGCCGATGTCATCACGCGGCTGTCGATGAAGCTGTCGAGCTTGAACCCGCGCAGATCGATGTCCAGATCAATTGCCCGTCCGAAATTACGATTGACGCAAAACAGTGCGAGGCTCTGTCCGTCCTCCGCCAGCACGGCAGTGCTGACGATGTCGGGAAACCGTTCGCCATTGCTTGCGGCGAACGTTCCGCAGATCAGGCGCATGTCGAGGACCGTGCCGCGGGCCCACTGCGACGCATGCTGGAACGGATAGAAGATCGGTTGGCGCCAGGCCCGTCCCCCTGTCTCGGTCATGATCAGCCCAGTGACATTGACGAGTTGAGCCACGCAGGCAGCTTTGACCCGGTCGCATCGGTTGATCAGCGTCAGGAGCGCAGCGCCGAAGACCAGGGTGTCTTCCATCGTATAAAGCTCTTCGAGAATGGCCGGAGCCTCCGGCCAACCCGGCTTGGTGCGGGTCGCGCGGTCGCGCGTGCGATACCAGACATTCCATTCGTCGAAGGACAACATGATCCGCTTGGACGATCGCCGGCGCAGCGACCCCGTCTGCGACGGCGACGATTTCATCGATATATCGACCGACCAGATCGGCTTCAGCCATGAAGTCATGAGACTTGTCGCCATGCTTGGAAAAGTAGCCGTGGAGCGTCCTAAATATTTACCGAGGCAGCGGGCCGACCCGAGGGTTACGGGCAACGCTTTTAAACCGCCGACGGGCGCGCAGACCTCACGATCCAGGCCGCGTCCAACGTCGAGAACGATGCTCCCGCTGCTTTTCTGGCAAAGAAGCATCCGCCTCCTCGCATTCAGTACAAGCGAGTGACACCACGGTTCTTTGCAGTGTCCAGCTACAAGGGCGACAAGGTTTTGTACAACCGCTGCAACTTCTCGGGGCGGCCGGTTCATTGCGTCCTGATCAACTATCCCGCCGACGAAGAGCGTGACTGGGACATGACTCGCGTCAGCCTACTTGCCGCGAAGCGACAGGCTCAAGCGAGGTTTCTGAAGCGCAGGACTCCAGGCCGCTGCGCTTTTCATGGCTGACCATCGCAATTTGAGCTTCGTCTTTAGGTCGGCGTTAACGGCGTCTTCGGAGCGGAGCGTGCCTTAACCTGCCTTGAAGGTGAGGGGGCGGATGCTGGCCGCTTTACGACGGCAGAGCCATGGCCATCGACATCATTACGCACCGGGACGCGCTACGCCACACGATGGGCCGTTCCGCCGTGAGCGTCGGCCTGACCGTCGTCTTGACGTTGTCCCTGTGCCTCCTGCAGTTCGGACCCGATCCGGATGCCTTGGTGCGCGTCGGCTTCGTGACCAAATCGTCCATCCTAATCAGCATGATGATTTCGGGGCTGCTGACGGCGGCCCTGAGCTACCGGTCCGCGCTGACGATGCGCGAGCTGGCGCTGACGCGCGCCGAACTGCAGCGAATCTCCGGCACCGACCAGCTGACCGGACTGCTCAACCGACGGGGCTTCGATCAGGCCGCCGAATCGGCCTTGACCAAGGCGCGCGATGCGAACCTGCCGACCACCGTGCTGATGTGCGACATCGACCGCTTCAAGGCGATCAACGACCAGTTCGGGCATGAGTTCGGAGACAAGGTGCTCATCGCGGTGGCGCAGGTGTTGTGCTCCTTCGCGGAGCGAAGGCAGATGCTGGTGGCAAGGCATGGCGGCGAGGAATTCGCCGTTGTGATGACCGGGGTGTCCAAGGAACGCGCTGCCCAATACGCCGAAGATCTGCGGCAGGCCTGCGCCGCCGAAGCAGTCGTCGCTGAAGGTGCCTCGACCAACGTGACGATCAGCATCGGGCTCGCCGAATCCCATGGCGAAATAGATCTGGGCAAGATCATGCGGATGGCCGATCAGGCGCTCTATGCGGCCAAGCATCGAGGTCGCAATCGCGTGGTCCGGGCGGACGTCCTGGTGGACTCCATCGCGGCGTAGCCCGAGGGCGTGCCGGACCTACGGCGGCCTCGTTCAGCAGCATCAGCTGTTGAATTCGTCGACATCCCATGAGCTCGGCGACCTTCACGGCATTCCTCCGATCGGCTGTCGCGGCCGCAACTCCAGTCCGTCGTAGATATCTCGCAGGCCGAGTGTCACGTTCAGCCTTTCGAGTTGGATGACGGCATCGAGCCCCTCGACCAGGCGGTCCTTCCAAAAGCCATTGACGCGCGAATACAGAAGCACGCGCGGATTTTCGGTATCCACGAACAGGATGTGATCCACGCGCGATACGGACTGATATTCCGAAAGCTTTACGGTCAGGTCGAACCCGCCCGTCGCCGGCGACGGCCATCAACGACTGATCCTCCGGGCGTCCGCAGTCTACGCCCAGATCCGGCATGCGTCGCGTGGCCGGCATGGACCTCCACGGAGTTGGCCATGAATGGCGGTGAGGAGATTCACGACGACGCGGTCGTGCCGTCGTGCGGCCTGGGCCAGCATCACGATCTCGCCATCCACGAGTTCAAAGCGACCTTCGTGCGCGGTCACCCAGGCGAAGAACTGATCGGGAGTCACAGCGCGCTCAGATCGTCCGGCACCTCGCCGAACTTCCGGATGCCCTTGGCGTCGCCGAATTCGCCGGTCGCCGGGTCCCCGCTGCGACTGAAGGCCACCGCCCCGACGTGGCCCGGCTTGCGCGCGAGCGCCTCGGCCTGCATAACGGCGGCGTTCGGATTGAAGCACTCGACCGCCTCGCCGGCGGCGATGCCGTCATCGGCCGCTACGAAGGGCAGGGCGACGTAGTAGGTGACCTCAGCCATCTCAGTCGTACCAGTCCTTTCGATCGCGCAGTACCTCGAACCGGCCGCGCGCGTAGCCGGCGGAAACCGCCGCCCGTAGCTCGTCGACCTGGACTTCCAGGAAGCTGTTCGCCACGATCAGCGCCTTGACGGCTTCCCGAGCGTCACCGCCGCAGGCCGCGATGGCCAGGTCGGCGGCGGCCTCCAGGTCGTCAGGGGCGGGCGCGGACGTCTCGGGGGCGGCCATGCCCCAATGTTCTCTCTTTGTTCGATGCTAGTCAAGCAGACCGCTACTTCCGCTGGCGCGGCGGGATGCCCCGTTAAAGATGAATCGAGGGCAGGACGGGCGATTGTCGGAACCAGACCAATTGAATCGTCTTGAATCCGTGCCGCCCTCGAGGAGTTTTGCGTAATGGCCCCGCGCGCCAACTGGAAAGGCTTCCTTCGCCTGTCCCTCGTCACCTGCCCAGTTGCGCTGTATCCGGCCACGTCCGAGAGCGAGAAGATCTCGTTCAATCAGCTCAACCGGCAGACCGGCCATCGGATCAAGTACCTGAAGGTCGATGCCGACACCGGCGATGAGGTGCCCAACGAGGACATCGTCAAGGGGTATGAGCTCGACAAAGGCCAGTACATCGAGGTCTCCAAGGAGGAGCTCGAGGAGATCGCGCTGGAATCGACGCGCACCATCGAGATCGACGAGTTCGTCGGCAGAACTGACATCGACCCGCGCTACCTGATCCGCCCCTACTACATCCGCCCGGACGGCAAGGTCGGTCATGACGCCTTCGCGGTGATCCGGGAGACCATCCGCGAGATGGACAAGGTCGCGATCGGACGGGTGGTGCTGACCAACCGCGAGCACATCATCGCGCTCGAGCCGATGGACAAGGGGCTGGTCGGCACGCTGCTGCGCTATCCGTACGAGGTGCGCAGCGAGCAGGAGTATTTCGACGAGATCCAGGACGTGAAGGTGACCAAGGATATGCTGGATCTCGCCAGGCACATCGTGAATCAGAAGGCCGGGCGGTTCGCCCCCGAGAAGTTCGAGGACCATTACGAGACCGCGCTGATCGATCTCATCAACCAGAAGCGCGCCGGCAAGCCGATCACTCCGAAGGAGCGTCCGCGCGGCGAGAACGTCGTCGACCTGATGGACGCGCTGCGCAAGAGCGTCGGCGCCGCGACGGCGGAGACCAAGGCTCCGAAGAAGCCGGTCAAGAAGGCGAAGAAGGCGGCGGCCGGCCAGAAGGAGATGCTGATGCCGATCGCGGGCAAGAAGCCGGCGAAGGATGCGGCGGCGAAGAAGCCGGCGGCCAAGCCGCAGCGGAAGACCGCCTAACGACGGAATAGGAGAGCCGCATGGATATGGATTTGAAGGAAGCCTCGGCAATGACCGAAGCCTCCGGGCTGACGAACGAGATGGACGGCAACGAGCAGACCTCCGGGGCCCGCCGGCGACCGGCCCAGCCCGCGAAGGATGCCGCCATCGTTTGGGCGGACCGCCTCCGCAGGGTAACCGTCCAGGCGCCCCTGCAATCGCTCGCCGTCGCGTTCGTGCTGGGAATGTGGGTCGCCCGCCGGCGCTGACGAGCAGCGAGCGGGCGCGACATGGCGCGAAAGCTCAAGACGTATCAGACCTCGCTGGGATTCTACGATCTTGCGATCGCCGCGCGCTCGATGAAAGCGGCGCTCGAGGCGTGGGGCGGAGGCAGTAACTCTTCCATCAGGGGCACGCCAAAGAGACCGACGATCCGGAAGTCGTCGCCGCCACCATGGCGAAGCCCGGCGTGGTGCTGAAGCGCCGGCGGGATCGAGCGGTCGGTTCGCCGAGCATGCCGAATTGCCGGACTTGGACCAGGAAGAAAGTCGCGCGAAGAAACCTGGGGGTTCGGCCTCGAACAAGCCACCGCTTCCAAAGATCAGCATGGAGGATGCTCGCAAGGCCGCCGCGGAGTTCGAGCGCGAGCAGAAACGGCGCGATGCGGACCGGCGCAGGGAGGAGGCAGCGCGAGAGAAGGAGCGGGAGCACCAGGAACGGTCCGAGTCACTCAATGCCGAGCGGGCTGCGATCGAAAAGCGGATCGAAGCCGAAGACGCGAAATGGGCGAGCGAGCGGGAGAAGCTGAAGCGCGCCCTGCGCAGCGCCCGGGCGTAGGCCGGCAACATCCGATCTACCGTCGTGACTGGAAGGCAAATACCCCTACTTGTCGGCATGCTCTGATTGCGGTTTGATGTGCCCTTTGAGCAGGGAGGCCATTTTGACAGCTTATTTTGTCGTCCAAGTGACGGTCACCGACCAAGCTCAGTATCAGAAATACCGTGAAGCCGTCGTTCCGCTGATGGTGAAGTTCGCGGCAAAGTCGTCGCGCGGGGCGCCAAGGTCGATGTCCTCGAGGGCGAGCACGACGAGCGACCGGTGGTGATGTTCGAGTTTCCGTCCATGGAAGCAATCCATTCATGGTGGGAATCGCCGGAATACGTTCCAGTAAAGAAGCTGCGCGAAGGGATCGCCACTATAAACGGTTGGGCTTTCCCCGGCACCTAGAAATCAATCGGGGCGCCCGGACGTCCTGCAGTAATGCCGGGACGGTTCACGGTATCAAACATCTTCCGGCAGACACTCCGGACAGCTGTCGCCGATCGAATCCAGTACCTCGCGCACTTCCGCGACGGCATCGTCCGGAGGGACCCCGGACGGCAGCTCCTGTCTGGTGATATCGAAGGCACGCTCTCGTGCATGCGGATCCGCGCGGTCACGCGCCCAACCGTGTTCCTCGCATTCGTGGATGGCGCCGGCCTCCTGCAGCACGTGGATCGCCCAGCCGCGCAGCGTGCGGTTCGCCGGCCGTCTTTCCTTCGTCAACAGCATCGAGCTTGCTCCTGCCGGGACGAATCCTTTCGCCCGTCTTCTCGTTCCGGGCGGTTAGCACGCAGCAGGGATTCGCAATCGGCAGGGCTGAGGTTTGTCCCCGTGTTCCGCGGCTCTGTGCACAAGCCAACTTCCGGCCCCGGCATGAGGCGCGCTCAGTGCTTCTGGAAGCATTGCTATCCCGGCCGCAGGAGGTGTATTTGCAATTGCGGGTACCTCTGAAGTGGCAGGAGGGGTGCATGGGTAACTGGCTCGTTGTTCCCAAAGGGACAAGCTTGGCGAGGCGGACCCGATCGCGCCGTGCTGCGCAGTACGTTCGAATGTCGAGGGAGCTCCAGCGTTACTCGATCCAGAACCAGATGGCGGTCATAGCCGCCTATGCCGAGACGAACGCGCTCACGATTGTGCGCACCTATCGCGACGAGGGCCGCAGCGGCCTCCGGATCAAGGGGCGTCCTGGTCTCATCGAACTGATCGAAGATGTTCAATCGGGCCGAGCCGACTTCGACCACATCCTCGTTTACGACGTCAGTCGCTGGGGCCGGTTCCAAGATGTCGACGAGAGTGCCTACTACGAATTCCTGTGCAAGCGGAGCGGCGTCCAGGTCGAATACTGCGCGGAGATATTCAAGAACGACGGCACCTTTGTTTCCGGGATCGCGAAAAGCCTGAAGCGCGGCATGGCCGCCGAGTGGAGCCGAGAGCTCTCCGTCAAGGTGCACGCCGGACACTGCCGGGTGGCGAGCCTTGGATACCGCGTTGGCGCTCCCGTCGGCTACGGCCTCAGACGCTTGATGGTCGACGAAAGCGAGCATCCGAAGGGCCAGCTTGAGAAGCGTCAGTACAAGGCTCTGCAGTCGGATCGCGTTCGGCTGCAGCATGGTTCTGCCGAAGAGGCGGAGGTCATCCGATGCATATTCGACCAGTTCGTCAACAGTCGGAAATCGTACAGCGATATCAGGCGCCAACTGAACGACGCGGGCATCGCCAATCACAATGGCCGACCTTGGACCGATGGTATGATACCGACAATTCTCTGCAACGAAAATTATATCGGCAAGACTATCTACAATCGTACCTCGAGACGCTTGGGGCAGAAGCTGGTCAAGAATCCGGACAACGCTTGGGTCCGGGGCGCTGCCGCCATCGAGCCTATCGTCGATCCGGGCATCTTCTCACGCGCCCATAAGCTGCTGGCCGAGCGGCGCGTGGAGATTCCGGAAGATGAGATGCTGTTGCGCCTTCGTCTCGCGCTCCGCCGGCGGGGTAAGCTCAACTCGCGCATCATCAATACGACGCTGGGTCTCAATCACGTCTCCTCGTACGTGAAGCACTTCGGTTCGCTGCGGAAGGCCTATGCGCTGATCGGATATGTGTCGCCGCGCGACTGCGACTGGATCGATAACCGGGATTTTTGGGCCGCTGAACAATCGAGGCATGCCAGCGAACTCGCCGAGGCGCTGCGAACGGAACTTGGTCTCCAGGCTGATCTTGTTCCGGACGGCATCGGGCTTGATGTCGGAGGCGCGCGGGTGGTTTCGTTTCTGGTCGCGCGACGACTGGCGCATCGTGGAAAGGACCACGCTGCGCAATGGAAAGCCTACCGAAGGCAGATCTCATCGGGCCTACTTGCCGTGATGCGGTTGGATGCGGCGAATCGGGAGATCGAGGACTACGTGCTGTTGCCTGCACCGTTGAGGTCAGGACGCTATGTCTGGCTCTCATCTGACTCCCTTCGTCGACGTCGGGGCGCGCTTTACGAGGAAAAGGGGGCATTGTTCGGTGCCATCAAGGCAACGCTGGCAAAAACCAACCGTGCCGCCCCAACCAGCTCAGAACCGTCGAAAAAGCGATCGAAATCAGGCCGGCCCAAAGCCAACGGCTTCTGCGGGCGGCGCCCACGGTGCGGAGATACAAAATCGCTCCGATGAGCGTGCCGTAATTCCTTCGGAAGTCACCATTCAGCTTCGCAATCTTGGACAGTTCCGAGGAAGTGTGGACGTCATTTGCCATCGGGCTGGTTCCTTCGTCAGCTAGGACCAGCGCCTTATGAACCACTGTTTTGCCCGACGGAGCAAGTGATATTTCTCTTTATCAGAAATGGGCCTGAACGCTGCGGCTAATGAACTGTTGTCACGATCGACTGGATTCGCTTGAATATCGGCCACACGGCGCGGTTCCTGGCAGCTTTTCGTATCAGAGACCTTACGCTGCTTCAGCGCTGTGTCTCTCTTCGCTCCGCTTCCGATTGATGAGATTCAACAACTGCGCCGAGGCCCTCGCATCGCACAAGGCGCGATGATGATTCTTGAGGTCTATGCCGTAGATCTCGCAAAGCTTTCCAAGTCCGTAGGATTTGTGTCCCGGATAGCGCCGCCGCATTCCGGCGCACGTGCAGAGCTTCGGGAATCTGAAGCGTCGCCCAATCCGCTCGAATTCGTAGGCGATGAAGCCGTAGTCGAAACTGACATTATGGGCGACGAAAATGCCGTCGGCCATGAACTCCATGAATGGATCCGCAACTTCTGCGAACAAAGGCGCGTCGCGAACCATTTCGTTCGTGATGCCGGTCAGCTGAACGATCTTTGCGGGAATGGAGCGCTGCGGATGGATGAGAGAATGCCATTCGTCGACGACGCAGTGATTGCGAACCTTCACCGCACCGATCTCGGTGATGCGATCGCCGTTCGACCAGGAGCCGGTCGTCTCGATATCGACCACCACGTAATCCTGCGCGGGGTCGAAACGGTAATCGACCCGGCCGATCTCGGCCATGATGCCAGCGGCGCCGAGTTGGCGGAGGCGGGTCAACTGGTTACGGCGAATCACATCCCCTTCCGCCTTGATCTCCATGAAGGACGCCTTCCCGTCCTGCACCAGCATCAGGTCGGGGAAACCGTCTCGCATCCCGCGGAAGTCGTCACACATGCTGCCGATGATGCTGGCGATGCCAGCCGGATCGGATCCTTCGAGCAGCGCGCGCAGCGCGTCCACTTGCACGTGATCCCAGCTGAATATCCCATTTGGGCGGCCCCATTTCGCTGCGACGGTGCGGAGGATCAACGGAAGAGTAGCTCCGGACGTGATGGCAGCCAGCTTCTCGTCAATCGTCGCGGCGAACAGCCGACGGAAGCTGCGGTCCTTCAGGCAATGGGGTAGCCAATCGAACCCGCTGGGCATCCGGGTGCTCTCGAAGAGCTCGTCCCAAAAGAGCAGGCCGAACAGAGTTTGCCACAGCACATTCTCAGCGAAGAAAACCTTGGTGCCCTCGCGCCGCAGAACGCCGGCGACGCCGGCTTCGGGGTTGCCGCGATAAGTGTCGTCGACGGTGATCGCGCGGCCGGACCGCAACACTTCGGTGTAGAGGCCCGTACGCCGTCCGCCGAACTTGCGGGCGTAGAAGTCGGTGGCGAAAAGGTGCTCCCCGTCGCTGGCGGGATCATCGATCATCCGGTGCAGCAGTTCTTCGGCTCCGATCCGATCGCCGGTGTTGTAAAGCAGGCGAACCAGGCGCTCGTTGCAGTCCGGCGAAGACCCCGCCCGGTACAGCTGTCGGGCAAGATCGCTCTCGCCCGCTTTCTCGAAGAAGAGTCCCGTCTGATGCGCGGCTCGATTGCGCAGATCGCCGCCGAACTGGGTCCCGCAGGCGGGCCCGGTGAGCACGTCGATGGCGGCCCGCCTGTGGACGGGCTCTGATCCTTCTTCGAGGCTGTCGAGAACCTGGCTGTAGTGGAACGAGGCAAGCGCTTCCTCCGCATCGGTGAAGCGCGCGCTGAACGAGGTCTCGCGATTGGTGCGAAGGATCCCCAGGTCGCGCAGCGCGAAGTTCTTCAAGCTCACCTCGGTCTTGCCGAAATACAGGTACAGCAGAAACTGGATCGGCCGCGTTCCATCGAGCGCGATGAAGTTGTGTGCGCCGCAGTGCTGCGCCGCGACCGAAAAGGGGATAAGCTCTAGATAGTAGTCGATGAACTTCGGCTTCGACCATGATCTGCGCACATCTCCTCGGCCGGCCGCCTGCGCGCCTGTGACGAGGACGTCCTTCGGCAGGCATGAGACGAAAGCCGCATAGTCGGCCTCCCCGAGCGCGCGCGCGTGACCGGCCGCTGTCAAATCGAAGATTGCCCGCTCGACGTCATCGATCTCGGAGTAGTTGAACAGGGATCGGTTGAATATGGCACCACGCCGGTTGATCATACGAACCAACAGGCATCGGGCGTCTCTCGAGAGGCGCTCGAACCGCGCTATGAACGCGTGATGATCCGGACCGAGAACGGGTTCATACGTCCGCTGCACGAACCCGAGCATCTCGGCGAAGTGGTCGAGGTAATAGTAGACGGGCAGTTGCGGCAGTTTGGCCAAGCGGTACCTTCGCGGAGGGAATCGTTCGTTCTAGTTTTGTTCGAATGGCATGCATGGAGTCAAGCGCCTCGATGGGCTCTAGAATGCCCGTCGATGTTCGCCGGCTGCGCCGTCCTTCCGCCGCACGAACCCAGGACCCGGACTCGCGCGGTGTTAGGAAAGCGCAGGTGCGGTATCTTCCTTCGCGCCGCGGGCGACGATCCGGAGCGCCCCGTCCGGAAGCGGCCGTTGCAGCTTCAAAGCTTCGTCCGCCGGTGCCGTCATCCAGGTTTCGACCTCGTCGGGCGTCGTCAGGATCACCGGCATCGCCTTCGGGTGGATGGCGCCGACTTCGGCATTCGGCTCCGTCGTCAGGAACGCGTAGAGGTTGTTGGTCGTCTCGCCTTCCTTCACCTTCCGCACTGACGTCCAGTTGGTCCAGATGCCGACGAAGCACGCCAATGGTCGCCTTTCATCGAGCACGAACCAGATGTCGCCCCCTTCGGCCTTGTTGAACTCGCTGAAACTGTTGAATGGCACCACGCAGCGGTTCTCCGGACCAAGCCAGCGCGTCCAGTGTTTGCTCTTCACGTTGCGGATGTTGGTCGTGCCGCCATCCGGCTCCATCCGGAGCAATTCCTTGAAATCGACGGTCTTGCCCTTGGCTTGCAGCTTCTCGGCGCGCTTCTTGGTGGCGTCCATCAGCGCTTTCGACGACGACGGCATGCCCCAGCGCGCGGTCGCGAGCTCGCGGCCCTCGGCACCGGTCCGGACGATCGGCGCCTTGTAGTCCGGGAAGACGCCGGGCATCGGCGCGAGGTTGCCGACGTAACGGTTGACGACGCGGAACAGCGCGCTGATGGCCGCCTGGTTGGTGGTGATGGAATAGAGGTTGCACATCCGTCAGGTCTCCGGAGCGGCCTGCCGGGGGCGCTGCGCCAACTGTAGCAGCCTGGCCGCCGGCCGGCGATTGGCCTTGGCGCACTTGCCGCAGCGGAGCCGGCTTGCCAAGTCGTGCACGAAGGTCGTCGGCGGATGGCGCAGCGCGGCCAAGTCGACGTCCCTTTTGGTCCTGCACCGCGAACATTCGATCTCGAGCCAAGGATGGCCACCGTTGACGGCCTGGTCGATCGTCGGCGACGGATCGATCGGTTCGCCGTTGGCCCACATGCGCTCGTTCCACGACTCGCACAGCAGCCTGTCGGCTTGTCGGATTAGCGCCTCCCCTTTGGCCCGGGCATCGGCAGACTGGGCGGCCAGGATCGAGGTCATCGCCCGAGACTTGCCGAGTTCCCTAGCGAGGGCCTTGCGGTCGCCTCCGGAGAGGGGCGTCGGGTGGTACTTCGGCGCAATCGCCGAGGCCTACTCGAATCGCGGCCAGCAGCCGTCTTCCTCATGGCGACCGGTCCGCTGCGTGCAGGTGTTGTCCAAGAGGCGCTGGCCGATGTCCCGCCAGATCGCCTCCGGACCGTACAAACGCGCGGCATCCGTCTTCTGGATCTCGACGGTCCGGCCGCAGCGCCGGCAGCCCACTCGGAGTAAATGCTGGGGAATTTGGCTCAGTGGCAGCAGGCGTCCGGACGGCCCCGGGTCCGGATCGCCGGCGTCGGCGCCCGCATCGTCCAGGAGAGCCTGCCAATATTCGGGCGGCAAGTCATCGCCCGGGCTCAACCCACGCGCCGCAGGGGCCTTCCTGCCGACGGCTGTGGCCAGCTTTTCCATCTGTCGGGGTGTCGGCATGCGCCAGCTCGCGGGCGGTCGGTCATGCCGCATAAGAACATAACAAGAACAATCAGTCGAGTCGGAAACTCTGACCACGGCCCCTATTGTCCGCTCGGCTCCAATGTGGAAGTTCGGCGAGCATCCGAACGCCTATGGATCAGGCACGACTACGCCGGGATCGTCGGCGCGGACCGAAGTCTGCAGCTGGCTTGGATCCACGTGTTTGCGCTGGGCCTTTTCACGAGGTTCTGCGGCCGGTAGGTTGGATCGGCTCGCCATCGTTTGAAAACATTGGCGTCGATGGTCTCGTTGACGTTGGTGTGGATCCCGTCGTCGCGCGCATCCGGCGCAGCGCCAATAGTTCGATAGAATGACGGTGGGGAAATGATCTGGTAGGCGCCATACATGAATTCACTATAGGAGTTCTTGATCTTCCCGGTGACGTCGTCGCCGTCCAGATCGACCTCCGACCGGAACGCCAGCCCCTGCGATTCCGCCTTCTTCATCAGCCAGCGCAGCGGAGACTGCGCGAGCAGGTCGGTCTCATAGCCGCCGCCGACGTTGGCGTGCGCGCCCACGAACCAACGTTGTTCAACGCTCGAAAGTGGTCGCGGCTTGGCGGTGCTGCGATGGACGTCCCAGATCGTGGGGGCGAACTTGGCGCGATGCTCATCGATGGCGAGCGCGCAAAGAGCATGCCGGCGAACATCCTGACACGATGCCACAATTCGTCGAAGTGACCGATGCAACGAGTCCGGAGCGGCCTCCCACATTCCAGCTGTCATCCCCCGCGAAAGAGGGCGAAAGAGGGGAAATCCGCTACACGCGGCCCATCGGTCTGGCGCGGCGTCGCCACCGCTCGGCTTCCCAATCTTGATACTGGATCGCCCGATCTCAAGTCGGGCGATGACACCGAGAATGGGTGAGGATCGCCCCTTCACTCGCCCTTCTTCTGCCGCGCACTCGCCAGCAGCACTAGCATGAACGACGCCGCCGTCATCAGCGTCGAGATCGCGGCAATCGTGGGGTCGATCTCGTCGCGCAGCGCCGTGAACATGCGCTTGGTCAGCGGCTGATATTGGCCGCCGGAGATGAACAGCGCGACGATGGTCTCGTCCATTGCCGAGATGAAAGCAAAGATGCCGCCCGCAACCACACTGGACTTGATCTGAGGCAGAGTCACCGCGAAGAAACTGCGCAGGCGGTTCATGCCGAGGCTGCGCGCCACCATCTCCTGCGCCGGCTCGAAACTCTGCAAGCCTGCGAGCACCGAGATGATGACGTAAGGCAGGCCCAGCATCACATTCGCCAGCACGAGGCCCGGCAGGGTCGCGACCAGCCCGACCTTGGCATAGACGAAGAAGATGCCGACCGCGGTGATGATGATCGGCACCACTAGCGGCAGCAGCAGCATCATATGGATCAGCCGCATGACGCGCAATTTCGACTGGCTGATGGCGTAGGCAGCTGCGACACCCAGCGGGGTCGCGATCACGACGGTGAGAAACGCGACTGTCAGCGTCACCCGCGTCGCCTGCATCCATGTCGGATTGGCGAAGTATTGCTGATACCAGCGCAGCGAGAAGGACGGCGGCGGAAAGGTCAGGAAGCGCGCGCTGGAGAACGAGATCGGCGCGATGATCAGCACGGGCAGGATCAGATAGACCAGCACCAGCGTGCTGATCACGTAGAGGGCGATCCGTGCGGGCGAGATGCGCGTCATTTCTGCCCCAGCACGCGATCGAGCGAAATGAAGCGGCTGACGACGAAGAAGATCACGAGCACGCTGGCGAGCAGCACCACAGCGACCGCACTCGCCGCACCGAACTGGTTGTAGAGCTCGACATTGCGGCTCACCAGCATCGACACCATCACGGTACGGCCACCGCCGAGCAGTTCCGGCGTGATGTAGAAGCCGAGGCAGAGCACGAACACCATGGTGCAGCCGGCGAGCACGCCCGGCAGCGACAGCGGCAGGAACACGCGGACAAACGTCAGCGACGGGCTCGCGCCCAGGCTGGCGCCGGCCTGCATGAGATCGCCGGGGATCTTCTGCATGGTGGCGTAGAGCGGCAGCACCATGAACGGCAGCAGGATGTGCACGGTCGCGACCACTGTGCCGAATGTGTTGTGCACCAGCGCGAACGGCTCGGAGATGACGTCGAGATAACGCAAAAACTGGTTGATCACGCCGGTGCGCTGGAGCAGCGCCAGCCACGCATAGGCGCGGACCAGCACGCTGGTCCAGAACGGCAGCACCACCAGCGAGAGGATCAGGATGCTCCAGCCTTTCGGCACGGAATTGGCGAGATAGGCCACGGGGTAACCGAGCAGCAGCGCGATGATGGTGACCGCGAGGCTGATCTCGAAGGTCAGCGCAAAGCTCCGCCAGTAAATGTCCTCGGTGAAGACGCGGCGATAATTCTCCAGTGTGAAGCCGTCATGGTAGATCGACTGCCAGGCCAGCCAGCCGACCGGCAGCACGATCAGCAGCAAAATCACGAGCAGCGCCGGCGACACCAGTGCCAGCATCAGGCCGTGCTCACGACGTTGATGCTTTTGCGATGGATCTGGCACAGACATCGTCAACGCTGCCTCGCTTACTTCTGCATGAACGAGGCCCAGCGCTTCTCGGCGGCTTCGCCGGCCGGCGAGGACCACCAGGCGTAGGACATCAGCGCCTGCTTGGCCGCGTTGGCCGGCTCGCTCGGCAATTGGGCGGCGCGCTCCGGCTTGATCACGCTGGTCTCGAACGCCTTGGGATTGCCCGGGCCGTAATCGATGTTGAGCGGCAGATTGGCCTGGTGCACGGGATCGACGGCCTCGTTGAGGAATTTCACGGCGGTGTCGAGGTTCGGCGCGCCCTTGAGGATGCAGAGCGAGGTGCTTTGCAGGATGCCCTGGTTGTAGGTGAACGACACTTTCGCGCCCTCCTTCGCGACCGCGCTGACGCGGCCGTTCCACGCCATCTCCATGTCGACCTCGCCGTCATTGAGGAGCTGCGCCGACTGCGCGCCCGATGTCCACCACACCGTGATGCTCGGCTTGATCTCTTCCAGCTTCTTGAAGGCGCGGTCGACGTCGAGCGGATAGAGCTTGTCAGGCGCAACGCCGTCGGCCATCAGCGCGGCCTCTAACGTAGCGATCGGATGGTTGCGCAGCGCGCGCCGGCCAGGGAATTTCTTCACGTCCCAGAAATCGGCCCAGCTGTTCGGCGGGTCCTTCGGGAAGGTCTTCTGGCTGTAGGCCAGCACGCTGGAATAGAACTCGTAGGACACCGAATAGGGACTGCGATAGCCCTCCGGCATCGCCGCGGCGTTCGGGATCTTCGAGAAGTCGAGCTTCTCGATCAGGCCCTGCTCGCCGCCGCGCAGGCAATAGCCGGTAGGTGTATCGACGACGTCCCAGATCGGCTTGCCGCTGCCGACCTGCGTCTTGATCGCGGGCCAGGCGTCGGGAATGGAATCCTGATTGATGGTGATGCCGAGCTTCTTGGCGGAGGGATCGAGGATCGCCACCGTCTGCGCCTGCTGATAGGCGCCGCCCTGCGAGACGAAAGTGATCTGCTCGGCGGCATTCGCCGCGGTGGTAACTCCGATCGCGCCCAGCAACGCGCAGCCCAATCCCAAATTCCGTTTCGCCTTCATTCTCGCCTCCTCCATCGCCAAAGAGATCTCACTGACCGATCGCATCGAGAAACTGGTACCAGCCGGCGACCATGCGCACGGCGGGCTCGCGCAACGGATAAAACGGAATGGCCTTCATGCGGCTAACCTCGAGCAACCCGACCGCGGGCGTTTCGCCGCGCACGAAGGCGGCGAGATAGCGCCCCATCAGGCTCGACATCGCCACGCCCGCGCCGTTGTAGCCCATCGAAACCAGCGTGCGATCGTCGATCCGGCCGATATGCGGCACCGAGTCCAAGGTCATGCCGACCAGGCCCGACCATTTGTAGGCGAGCGGCAGATCGGCGAGATCAGGGAAGATGCCGATCATCGCCTTGCGCAGCGCGTCGAAGGCGGCTTTCGAGTCCTGCTTCCCGAAGGCACCGCGGCCGCCAAAAATCACGCGGTTGTCGACCATGCGGAACCAGCGCATCATCCGCTTGGTCTCGGTGTAGGTGCGCCCGGTCGGCATCAGCTTGCCAGCGAGATTCTGCGGCAGCTGCTCGGTGGCAATGAGGGCGCTGCGGAACGGGATCAGCGTGCGCTGTAGATGCGCGGTCGCGCCGCTGAGATCGGAATAGCTGTTGGTGGCGATGATCGCCTGTTTTGCTCGCACCGCGCCCTGCGGCGTCTCGGCGACGATGCCGCCCTGCTCGCGCCGGAGTTTCATCACCGGCGATTCCTGGAAGATGGAAACGCCGCGGCGCGCGACACCATCGGCGAGGCCGCGCAGATAGTTCAGCGGATGAATGCCGCCCGAGCCGGGATTGAGCACGCCGCCGACAAAGATGTCCGAGCCGGTCTCGTCGCGCACTCCACGCTTGTCGAGGATGCGGAGCTCGGCGTCGCCCATCTCGCCCGCCATCCAATTGGCTTCGTCGATCGCAGCCTTCAGCGTGGTCGCGTTATGCGCGGCCTTGACTTGGCCGGTGCGGGTCAGGTTTGCGCTGGTGATGCCGAATTCGGACACCAGCTCCTCGACCATATCGGTCGATTCATGCGCGATCTCATACATCCGCTTGGCCATGGCGCGGCCATGGGTGGCGTCGATCTGGCGGAACGAGAGACGGAATTTTGCGGTGATCACGCCGCCATTGCGCCCGCTCGCGCCCCAGCCGGGCCGGTTGGCTTCCAGCACGACCGGCGACAGGCCGCTCCTGGCGATGTGGTGCGCGGCGGACAGGCCGGTATAGCCCGCACCGATGATCACGACATCGGCTTTACTCTCGCCCGACAACACGGGAAAAGCGCGCGCCGGCCCCGCCGTGGCTTCCCACAGCGAATTGGCCGATGGCAGCGCGCTCCAGTCCCGTGTCATGCCCGCGCTCATGGATTACGCCGCAGGCCCGATGGCCGCGTCGGCCAGCGCCTTCAGCGTCGGGAAATGAAAGTCCGGCTTGGTCAGCGTCTCGACGGCCGGCGTGCCGCCAAAGCCTGCCATGCCCTGGCGGCGCTCGATCCAGCACACCTTGTAGCCAAGCTTCCGCGCGATCCCGATGTCGTGGTGCTGGCTCTGCGCCACGTGCAGGATATCGGACTGCTTGTAGCCGAAAGCGGACTGACGCCCCTTGTTGTAGGCGAAGAACTCCGGGTTCGGCTTTGCCACGCCGGTGTCGTCGGCGCAGACGGTGTCGTCGAAGTGATTGCCGAGCGCGTGCGCGTAGCAGGACAGCGCGACGCGGTCCGCATTGGTCATCGCCACCAGCCGAAATTTGGTACGCAGGCGCTTCAGCGCCTCGACCGAATCCGCAAACGGTCCCCAACGCAGCACCGAGAGCTGGAACACGTCGCAGGAGGCATCGTCAGCCGGCAGTCCGAGCTCGGTGGCCAGGTGGCGATAGACGTGGAACATCACCTCGCTGGAGCGCTCGTAATGCTGGTCGCGGCCGCGCTTGTAGGATTCGAAGATCTTGTCGTCGCTGAGCTCGGTCGGCGACTTGCCGGAGATCCTGCGCACCGCGGAGAGCACGCCGGTCTCGAAATCGATCAAGGTGCCGACGACGTCGAAGGTGAGAACCTTGAAATTGCTGAAAGCGGCTTGGGTCGACATTTTGGCTTATTCTCTCGGTTGGACAAGGCGTGGGTTCAGTTCGTCCGGGGCACGACGATGGTGTCCTCGGGGTGAAGGGTGACGGTGAGGCTGCCGCCGAGCGGCGGGATGCGGCTATAGGCCTGGTGATAGCTCGGCTGGCGCAGGCTGAGCGCGATGCCGTCAGTGAGCGAAAGAAAAATGCGCAGGCTCTCGCCCTGATAGACAATGTCGGTGACCGTCCCGGTCAAGCGGTTGCAGGCGGCATCCTGCGCGCCATCGTCGATCAGGAGCTTTTCGCTGTGCACGGCGAGCATCAGCGCGTCGCCGCCGGGAATGGCGCGGGCGCTGCGCAAAAGCGCGTTGCCGAGCGCTACGCTGGAGGCATCGACGCGGCGGACCGGCAGCATCGTCGCCTCGCCGATGAAGCTCGCGACAAAGGAATCAGCGGGATGATCGTGCAGCCGCTCGGGCTCATCGATCTGGATCAGCCGGCCGTCCTTCATCACCGCGACACGGTCGCTCATGGTCAGCGCCTCGCGCTGATCATGCGTGACATAGATGATGGTGGCGCCGATACGTCGGTGCAGCGCGCGCAGCTCGATCTGCATGGATTCGCGGAGCTGTTTGTCGAGCGCGGAGAGCGGCTCGTCCATCAGGATCAGCCGCGGCTCGAAGATCATGGCGCGCGCGAGCGCGATGCGCTGGCGCTGGCCGCCGGAGAGCTGCGCAATGCCCCGCTCCTCGTAGCCGGCGAGGCCGACCATCGAAAGCACCGCGCGCACCTTGTCGGGCCAGCTCGCTTTCGGCAGGCGCCGTGCCCGCAAGGGAAAGGCGACGTTCTCGCCGACGCTCATATGGGGGAACAGCGCGTAGTTCTGGAAGACCACGCCGATGTCGCGCTTGTGCGGTGGCATGTAGGTGACGTCGCGGCCGCCGAAGAGAATTGTGCCCGAAGTCGGCAGGATGAAGCCGCCCAGTATTCCGAGCAGCGTGGTCTTGCCGGAGCCGGAGGGACCGAGCAGCGACACAAACTCGCCGGCGCCGACATTGAGGGAAACGTCGTCGAGGGCGCGAACGGCGCCGTACGCCTTGCTCGCGGACCTGATCTCGACGCTTTCCGCCCGCTTGTCCAACGATCGACCTCGCCTCGTTCGCTGCAATGGCGTGCCTCACTGCGCGCCATGAGCCTGCATTATAGACAGCGTCCTGGAGCATTCACGGCCGCAGCGTGCGCCGCACCAAATCTTCTCCCGAACGCCCTATCTTTGAGCTGCGATGCCAATGTCACCAGACTTGGCAAAACTCGGCAATTGCCAAATTCTCACCGCGCTCATAACATGGCGTTATGCCCGAGCTGCGCCGGATGCTGCCCTCCAGTAACGCCCTGTTCGTCTTCCACGCAGCAGCGCGCAATGGCAGCTTCACGGCTGCCGCCGCCGAATTGAATGTCACCCAGCCGGCGGTGAGCCGCATGCTCGGCCAGTTCGAGGAGCATCTCGGCGTCCGCCTGTTCGACCGCAAAGCGGGGCGCGCGGTGCTGACCGAGGAAGGCGAGCTGTTGTATCGCCGCGTGCTCGAAGGCTTTCGCAGCATCGAAACCGGCCTCATCGAGATCGAGCGGCGCCGCAAGGGCACCGAGACGGTGACGCTGTCGGTCTCCTCCGCCTTCACCACGCATTGGCTGATGCCGCGCATCGACAAGCTGCAGCGGCAATTCCCACAGGTCGATCTGCGCTTCCAGCTGATCTCCGGCGCGTTGCGCGGACCGGTGGAGAATGTCGACGTCGGCATGCGCTTTCGTGACCGCGAAGAGCCATCCTCCGGCGGCACGCTGGTGATGAAGGAAGTGATGCTGCCGATGTGCAGCCCCAGCTATCTCGGCGAGACCGATCCCGCAGAGAGCAACACCATCATCCGCCTCGCCGAGACGCCGGGCGACTGGGCCGCGGATTATTCGTCGCTGCTCAAGGGCCGCCGCGGCGCCGCCAAGGCGTTGAGCTTCACCGATTATGCCATCGTGATGCAGGCAGCGCTGCTCGGCCAGGGCATCGCGCTCGGCTGGCTGACGGTCGCCTCGCACTGGTTGCTGACCGGCGCGCTGGTGCCGGCCTCCGACAGGCTCACCACCACCCGCCGCATCTGCGAATTCCTGCCGCCGCGTAATCGCCCGATGCGCCCCATCGCCGCGGAGATCCGCGACTGGATCACCGCCCAGATGCGCAGCGAGATCGCGGCCATCGACAAGCTCTATCCGAAACTCGGCGCGATGGCGGCGTGCTACTAGCACTCTGCTGAAGAACCCCCTCGCCAGGGAGGGGACTTGATGATTCACTTTATCATCTCGAATCGGCGGAGACGATCATGCGCGGCAGGTTTACGGATCAGGGCGGCCTGTTTTCGT
>NZ_JADPJJ010000172.1:0-64619 GCF_023073375.1 Bradyrhizobium sp. 197
GAGCCCGTCGAAGGGCCGCGAACCGCCGGCATTGTTGACGAGGATGTCTAGTCGGCCGAAAGCGGCAACCACATCATCTCTGATCCTCGTAGCTGCGTCCGGTCGCTTGATGATGCGGAGCGAACCTTCTCTGCCCACTCCGGGCTCAGCCGGTTACCATCAGTATTCGCCCAGCCTGACGGATCTTGCCGTTTGTTGCAGCATCTCGAACGCTCTAAATCGCCTCTCATGCACCTCAACCGAGGCCGGGTCGGGCCGATAGAGTGTGCCGATTGCCGACATAGCCGACATCGCCTTGATGATGTCAGGATAGTGCCCCGAGGCCACTGCACCCAGCATAGCGGACCCGAGCAGCACGGGCTCAGCTGAGGCCGTCGTCGCCAGCACTTGTCCGATCGTGTCGGCCAGAAGCTGACGAGCCAGCTCACTCTGGCCTGCACCGCCGCTGACGATGATCGTGTCGATCGGCAGGCTCTTCTCATGCAGAGACCGCACGATCTGTCGTGTGCCGTAGCCAAGCCCGCACATCCCGGCGAGATACAACGCCACAAGGCTATCGAGGTCATTGTCCATCCTGAGACCGGCGATCAATCCCCGGGCGTCGGGATCCGCAAACGGCGAACGGTTACCAAGAAATTCGGGCACAACATGCAAATCGCGCATGAGATCGACTGCGGCCGAAGCCCCACCTCGTCGCTCCGCCTCAATCGACAGCCAGTTGCCAAGGCCGATCCCATGGGCCTGCGCCAGTCTCGAAGCCTCCTCTGCGGCGGGATGCATGCGGACCAAATGATCGATCGCGGCGCCCGCGGCGGACTGACCGCCTTCGTTCAACCAAAGGCCCGGTACCATGGCAGAGAAATATGGCCCCCATACTCCCGGTACGAAGACTTCTTCGTTGGTCGAAGACATCGTGCAGGCCGAGGTACCGAACACATAGGCCAAGCGCGTCAGCAGATTTCCTGGCTCACCGCGAGCCCCGACTGTTCCGACACCGCCGGCATGGGCGTCGATCAGCCCGGCGCCGACCGGCGTTTCAGGCATTAAGCCAAGTTGCGCGGCCGCGGCTGCGGTCAAACCGCTGCCGAGAGCCGTGCCTCCGTCGACGATGTCAGTCCCGATCCGGCGAAAGGCCTCGTCAACCAGCCCACCGAGACCGACCCTTCTGAAATAAGTCTCGTCCCAGCGCCGCTCATGGGCGAGATAGGTCCACTTGCATGTCACCGTGCACACGGACCGCGCCAAGCTCCCAGTCGCCTTGTAAGTCAGGAAGTCGGTCAGATCCATGAACTGCCACGCCGAGTGAAAAGTGTGTGGCTGGTTTTCAGCGAGCCACAGCAATTTCGGCGTTTCCATCTCCGGCGAAATGGCACCGCCGACATAATTGAGGACTACCTCCCCTGTCGCGTTGATCCTGCGCGCTTGTGACACAGCACGATGGTCCATCCAGACGATGATATTGCGCTCGGGGTCGCCGGAGGGGCCCACGGGCAACGGTTCGCCTCCCGGCCCCAGCACCACAAGCGAGCACGTCGCGTCGAATCCAATGCCCGCTATCGATTGCCCTGAGATGCCGGCCTGGCGGACCGCCCCCTGCACGCAGGCACACACGGCGCGCCAGATGTCGTTGCTGGACTGCTCAACAATCTGGCCTGCCTCGTGCCACAGAGCAATCTCCGCCTTGGCCGATCCGAGCAACTTGCCGAACTCATCGAACACTGCGGCGCGCGCACTGCCGGTACCGACGTCGATGCCGAGGAAACGCTTTTTTGACATGCTCAGTTATTCCACCCTCTTTGGCGATAACGCGTCTACAGATCGTTGCTCTGCGGTAGAATGACGAGATCGCGGATAGTGACGTTCCGTGGCCGCGTCAGCATGAACAGCACGGCCTCGGCCACTTCGGCTGGCTGCATCAAGCCTCCCGCCGCCAATTCGTCGTCGAGCTTGTCCTTGGGCCAATCCTTGATCAGGGCCGTGACCACGGGACCTGGAGCAACGGCACCGACGCGCAGCCCATGCTTGGCGACCTGCCGCCTGACCGTGTGCACGAACGCCTGAACAGCATGCTTGGAAGCCGTGTAGATCGGCTCCCAAACCACCGGCACCAGACCGGCAATCGAGCTCGTTACGATGATGTCGCCAGTCCCGCGCGCGACCATGTGCGGCAGGACGGCGCGGATCGAGCGGAAGGCAGCGTTGACATTGAGGTTCAGCACGCGGTCCCAGACATCGGGATCCCCGTCCACGATATCGCCGCCGACGTAGGTTCCGGCGTTCGCGTGGAAGATGTCGAGTTGGCCCGCCAGCTCCAATATCCGCGGCATCATGCGGCTGACGCTTTCAGGCTTGGTGAGGTCGATCGTCAACGGGATCGCCTGCGGGCCGAGGATTGCGCAGGCCGACTTCAAGCCATCCTCGTCACGGTCGACCAGCACGACACGCGCGCCCTCCCGCAGCAGGATCCTGGAGCATTCCAGACCGATCCCCGAAGCCGCTCCCGTGATTGCGGCCACCTTTCCGGAAAGCGTGAGAGTCATGGCGTTCCTGTTGGTTGAGAGTCATTTCAGGCCCGGCCATGGGACATACGCGAGCGGCGGGCCAGCGAATCGACGATAACGGCAACCGCCAGCACGGCGCCGGTGATCATATACCGGAGCGAAGACGACAGATCGAGCAGCGTCAAACCGCTGGCAATTGACTGGATTACGATGATCCCAAGGAGCGCGGAATAAGCGCTGCCGCGACCGCCGAACAGACTAGTTCCACCGATCACGGCCGCTGCGATGGCGTTGAGATTAACGTCACCGGTGCCGGCCTGCTGGCTTGCGGACGCCAGGCGCGCCGCCGAAAGGATACCGCCAGCGGCCGCGAACGCCGCGCATAGCACGAAGGCCGTCATGTAGATCCGACGCACGTTGATGCCAGCGCGGCGCGCCGCCTCCCGGTTGCCCCCGACGGCATTCATCGAGCGTCCCCACTTTGTTCGGGTCAACGCATAGTTCATCGCCACGACCAGGGCGACGAACAGACTGAACATCCAGGGCACGCCGCGATCTTGATTGAGATAATAGACGACGAGCTCGAGGACAATCGTGATCACGATCGCACGAAGCAGCAGGCTCCCGAACGATCTCGCTGACAAACCAGCCTGCTTGCGGCGGGCAGCCGTTCGAAACGCCGTCGCGAAGATCACCGCGCCGGTCACTGCGGCCAGCGCGTAGGCGACCGCGGGCGCCATGACCAGCGTCTGACCAAAATTCACCAGCGCCGAGCCGTACGGCAGATTAATCGATCCGGTTGAGCCCAGGAGATAAAGCTGCAAGCCAAGAACCGCGAGCAGGCCGGCCAGCGTCGAGACGAAGCTTGGCATCCCGAAGCGGTTAAACAACACCGCGTAGAGCGCGCCAATGGCTCCGCCGACGACGAGCGATGTGACAATCGCGAGCCAGGTTGGCCATTCCATGTTGACCCAGAGCACGCCGACCATGGCCGAAGCGAAACCGCTAACCGAGCCGACCGACAGATCGATTTCGCCGACCATCAGGATGCAGACGATCCCAAGCGCGATAACCCCCACCGTCGAACAGTCGAACAGCAAATTGACGAGATTGTTGCTCGACAGGAAAACCGGATTGAGACTCTGGAATGCCGTGCAGATGATCACGAGCCCGATCACGACCGGAAGCGCGCCGAGATCGCCGGAGCGGACTCGGTCCAGGAACGCGCGTATGGCGGCGGCAAGACCCGCATCGTGGCGAACCCGCTCGTCGGCGCGATCGAGCGGCGCCGAGGTTGCGCGACGTTCCTTGTCGCCGTTCACGGCCGCGGTTCCCCTGAGTGTTCACGTGAGGCCTGTCGCCGCTCTGTGCGCCGCGATACGGCGTTGTTCGAGGCTCCGGTGATGGCGCTCACGAGTTCCTGGTTGGATGCATCCTGGAAGATGCCGTTGTTGCGCCCGAGCCGCAGCACCACGATCCGGTCCGCGACCGCGCGGACGTCTTCCATGTTGTGACTGATCATCACGACGGCGAGGCCACGATCCCGAACGCGCTCGATCAGATCGAGCACCTCGGCGGTCTGCGCCACGCCAAGCGCAGCCGTTGGTTCGTCGAGCAGGATCAGCTTCGGCTGGAGCAGCAGCGAACGGGCGATGGCAACCGTCTGGCGCTGGCCACCGGAAAGCGACGCAACCGGCTCGCGAACACTGGGGATGCGCGCCGACAGCTCGTTGAGCAGGGTCCAGGCTCGAATTTCCATCGCCACCTCATCGAGGCGCCATGGATCGAGCTCCCGTCCGAGAAAAATGTTAGCGACGACGTCAAGATTCTCGCACAGCGCCAGGTCCTGGAATACGGTCGCGATACCAAGCCGCAGCGACGCGGCCGGATCGTCTAGGACCACTATATCGCCGCAGAAGGTAACCGTTCCCGAATCCGGCAGATGAACGCCGGCGAGAATCTTCACCAGGGTCGACTTGCCGGCGCCATTGTCGCCGACCAACGCGACGACCTCACCGGCGTGCACATCCAGATCGATATTGGTCAAGGCGGAGACCGCGCCGAAGTTTTTCGAAATGCCGCGCAGGCTAAGCACCAGGCCGTTCCGCGAATTGGATTGCGATGCCGGGTCGGTCATATCTGGCGTTCCATGATCGTCCCGGCCATGCGGTGAACCGAACCGCATTGCCCGGGCTAAATGATACCTTAACGAAGCTCTACCTGGTAATGCCGAGCTTCTCGCAGCCTTCGGCATAGCGGCCCCCGCAGAGCACTTCGGCTGTCTGGATCGGCTTGCCGTTGATCCGTTTATCGACGATCTCTGCCTTGAGGTTGTCGGCCGTAACTAGCGTCGGCGTGAACAGCTGCGACGGCGTGTTGAACAGCGTGGTTTCAGATTTTGGCTTCTCCCCTGCGAGCAATTGGACGGCCACATTGGCAGCCGCGGCCGCGACGATCTCGCTTGGCTTGTTGATGGTGTTGTATTGGTCCCCGGCAATAATGAGTTGAAGCCCCGCGATCGTAGCGTCGTTGCCGGTGACCGGCGGCACCGGATTGACTCCTGCAGCCTTGAGAGCGGCGATCGCGGCACCGCCGGTTCCGTCGTTGGCGGCCACGACGCCCACAATCTTCTTTCCGAAACGGGTAATCTGGCCGCTGGCCCACTGCTGCGCCTTCGGCGGCGCCCAATCCGGCGTGTCGTACTCGGCGAGGGTCTTGTATCCACTGCCGGCCAGACCGTCGTGGATGCCGTCCCTGATCAGCCCGGCCGCGGCATCGGTCGGTGAGCCGTTGATCTCCAGCACGCCGACATCATCGGTCGGCACCTTGGTTGCCTTGAGATGGTCGACCAGCGATTTGGCAATTGCCTTGCCGATCGCCTTGTTGTCGAAAGACACGTAGAAGTCCGCGGGCGTGGAGGGGATCGGCCGATCATAGGCAATGACCTTTATGCCCTGCTCCTGGGCCTGCTTCACGAGCGACGCCGCAGCGGTGGAATCGACGGGGTCGATGACGATCACCTTGGCCCCCTGCGAAATGACGGAATTGAACTGCTGCTGTTGGTGCGACGCATTGGCATCGGCGTTCTGGTATAGCACCTTGCAGGACGGGCACAGCTTGCTCATCTCAGCCACAAAACCAGGGCGATCGTGTTCTTCGTAACGTGTCGAAGCCTGGTCCGGCATCAGAAAAGCGACCGTGGCGCCCGATACCTTGGCATTCTGACCGAAAGCGGGGCCGCCAGCCAGGACGCACAAGGCGAGCGCCGCCATCCCGACTCCGTTCAATGATGCTAGTGTCATATGGTCTTCTCCCTGGGGTGAGAGCAACCGTTCCGGTTGCCTTGAATGCGTGGGGTTGGCGCCGGGGAACCGGACGTCCCTCTCTTTTTGCCAATCGCTGAACACGACAATCTTCCTTTCGCCGAACCGGTCGAAGCCGGTTCGCGCCGTGTTTGTCGATGATACGTTGTCTCCCGCGCTTCCAGCTACGCGGCCATCCTGTACAGCCCCCTCATGCAGCTTTGGGCGCTTTGATGTTCTCAAACAGTAGCCGCCGAAACTCTGATGGCGTCATTCCCTTTTCGGCGAGGAATTGTCGGTTGAAATTCGAAAGGTTGTTGTAGCCGATCTCGTAGCAGATGCTTGCGATCGAAGCCTGCTCATCGCTCATCAGAATCTGGCAGGCAAGATTGATCCGCAGCCGCTTGACATATTGCGTCAGCGACATTCCGGTGTGCTGGCGGAACGCACGCGAGAAGGCGCTTGTGGTCTGGCCTGCGATCTCGGCGAGATCCATCTCGCTGAACGGCTTGGTCAGATGTTTGCGGAGATAGGCGAGCGCTTTGTTGATGCCAACGGACATATAGCCGGACGGATCGGGCAGATAGCTGGCACTGGCCAGCATGCGGGTGCCCCGTGCGCGGCTCAACACGCCGGCGATCAGCATGAACAACTCGATGCGGCGCACGCCGTTGGCATGCATGGTCTCCTCCAGCAACGGCGACAGCTCCCTACTGGTTTCGCCGCTGAACAGCACACCGCGCCGGGACGATTCCAGCACCGGCTGCAGCGCCGCTAGTTCAGGTAGCGCTTTGATGGCGCCGTCGATGAACTCCTCGCTGAACTGGATGATGCGGCAGCGCAGCGGAATGCTAGCCCCCGGTGGAATGTCGCTGACCCAATTGTGCGGCAGGTTGGGCCCAGTCAACACCAGATTGCCGGGCGCGAAATTGCCAATGAAATCGCCAACGAAGTAGCGGCCGGAGGTCGCTGCCACCATGTGCAGCTCATACTCCGGGTGAAAATGCCATCGTACGGTACGGAACGGATAACCGTGAGACCAGGCGGCAAACGACTCGCCGGGCCTTATCTGGACCAACTCGAGATCCGGCTCCATGTCCTTCCTCCCAGTCGTATGCACTCGCCGCAACGACCCCGTTCCCACCCGGCCGACTTGCTAGCGGCTCTTGTTTGATCGTAACGGTAGGCGACCACGTCGATGCCTGCCACCACATTTGGCGGCCAATCATGATACTTTTTTGACGCGAATGGTACCCTAGATCAAGTCGTGCCGGCGACAGATCGGACCGTCTCAAGGACCACCAAAGTTGCCGATCAGGATAACGTGCGTCGTTGTTCCCGATTGGGACTCGGTGGCGGAGGCGGGCTATCAGTGGGTTCTTCAAGAGCCGCGTCCAGCGTAGCGCGGCCGTAGCGGCGCTGTCCAATAGCGAGCGATCGCTACCTCGTCGACGTTCCGGAAATTCGATCTGCGAGCACGAACGGCAGAACAATCGGCTGCCACAATGAGTCTTTCGGCAAGCGTCGGATCAAGTCCTGCGCCGTCATGTAGCGGAAATCACCACGTCCGTCGCCATCGACGATCGGGGCAGCCACGGATGAAACTTGCAGGTTAGGAGCGCGTGAGAGCGCGCGCTTGCGTTCGCTAAGGCGTCCACCGGCGCCCCGTCCCGCGGTAGTAACGAAGCTCAACAGCTCCTCCTCCCGATAAGACGCGCAGCGGCTGGTGATGCGAGATCCCCGGCAAGCGCCCGGCGCTCCTCGAGTATCCGCTTCTCACCGTGCGACCAGAAACAGCAGCTTGGGAGATACTGCGCCAGGCGTATGAAGAAGGAGCTATTCTCAAATCAAGCGTCACCCGACGGGATGGTCCGCTTCAGTGCGAGTTGGGCCCGCTCGAACTTTCGAGCTGGCTGCCCCACGACGGTGCCGCCTCCAAGCCCGCAAACTGAAATTTTGTCGAGTAAACCTTTATGTTTTCAAGTACGAATCCAAATCGCGCAGACACCCGAGCATTGACGAACGGTCGCTGATCTAACTAGCATGGGAGGAACATAACAGGCCCGTCATGCTGAAGTCGATTGATCCCATTCTGAATGCGGATGTCCTCTACGCGCTGCGATCCATGGGGCATGGCGACGATCTCGTGCTCTGTGACGCAAATTTCCCGGCCGACTCCGTTGCCCGCCAGACGGTGCTCGGAAAGCTATTACGTATCGACAACGTCACCTCGGCTCGAGCTGCGCGCGCGATCCTCTCGGTGCTGCCCCTCGATTCGTTTGTCGACAAACCCGCCTTGCGTATGCAGATCGTGGACCAGCCCAACGAAGTTCCGACCGTTCAAGTGGAAGTGCAGAAAGAGATCGACGCTGCGGAAAGACGCGCGCTTCCGCTAGGGTCGATCGAGCGATTCGCCTTCTATGAGCTTGCGAAGAAATCGTACTGCGTGATCCAGACCGGCGAACGGCGCTTCTATGGCTGCTTCATCTTCAAGAAGGGCGTCATCACGCCCGATGCAGCCTAGCCGACGCCGTCGGCGTACGCGACAAAGCCTCACGTCGCGCTTGCGGCCCAACTACTGCCTTGAAGACGGTTCGACTTAAACAGCGTCAAACATGGGGAGGACCTCGTGTTCAAACGGCAAGGCGCGAGAGCTGACTAACATCTTCTCAGACAAGGTCGACGCGCAGACCGATGCGAACAACATCGCCACGGCCTGGGAGAAGCTGACAGACCAGATCGGCCGCGAGCAGATCGGGCTCCATAGGGCATCGTCATGTCGCAGCTGAACAGGGCCCCGGCTCTGGTCGACATCACCTTCGGCCCACGTTGACGGTGCTGCCGATCGTCATTTGGATCATGCGCGACCAGTTCAATGCAATTCCTGTCGAGCTGGATGAAGCCGCCTATGTTGATGGCCTATCGGCATGGAGCGCGTTCCTGCGCATCATTCTTCCGCTTGCGGTCTCCGGCATGGTCGCCGCCTTTGTCCTCTCGCTGATCCTGTGCTGGAATGAATATTTCTTCGCCGCGCTACTCACGAGCACGGATGCCAAGACCCTGCTCGTGACGGTGGCGAGCCAGACCGGCTCGCAAGCATCAACTGGCGGTCGATGACCGCATTGTCGACGGCCGCGATCGCGCCGCTCGTTGTCGTGGGCATCTTCCTCGAACCCTATATCGTCAGCCGTTTGAGACGGGTGCCGGGCAGTAGCGGCGAACCACTGGATGAGATCAAGTACGGCCGGTCGTCGCGGCGCACCTCTCCGCGCAGAGAGAGATGATCCGTGTCCTCGGCTTGCACCGATTCAAGCGTACTCATCCGGTCTACGTCGGAACAGGCGCTTCCGATTCCAGCAGGCGCGCGGCTTTGAGATCGCTCCAGAGCGCGGACGGCACTGTGGCGCTCAGCGCTGCCACGTTACGCTCGACCTCCTGAACATTATCCGCCCCGAGCACCACGCTCGCGACCGCGGGATGACCGAGCGCGAAATGTAGAGCGGCCGTTGGCAGCGCGACTCCATGAGCTGCGCAGATATGCTGGATTTAGACAACCTTCGAAAGGATTTGCGGCGGCGCGTCCTGGTAATTGTACTTGGCGCCCCTAGTGGCGCCCGTCGCCAGAATCCCCGAATTGAATACGCCGCCGAGCAGCACGGCGATGCCCTGCTTCAGCGCCAGCGGCATGAACTCCTCGAGTGCCGGCTGTTCCAGCAGCGAATAACGCCCGGCGAGCAGCATCACCTCGAAGGATCCGGCCTGCGCGAAGCGCACGCATATCTCGGCCTCGTTGACGCCGATTCCGATGCCTGCGACCACGCCTTCGGAACGAAGTTTGTCGAGCGCTACATAGGCCCCGGACATCGCCTCGCGAAACCGGTCCTCGATCGCGTCCTTGCCGTGCGTCCACACATCGACATCATGGATCAGCAGCAGGTCGATCCGGTCGGTGCCAAGCCGTAAGAGCGACTGCTCGACCGAGCGCATGGTGCCATCATAGGAGTAGTCGACGATGGCCCGGTGCGGCTGTCCGCCAACAAATCCGGACCGAGTCTCCGGCTGGTGAAACGGATCCATCCAGCGACCCGTCTTGGTGCAAAGCACCACGTCCTTGCGCGGCACGCGTCTGAGCGCCGTTCCGCAGCGATGCTCCGACAGGCCATTGCCATAGTGCGGTGATGTATCGAGCAGATTGATGCCGAGTTCGAAGGCGCGGCTTGCGGCTGCAATCGTAGTCTGGTCGTCGAGCTTGAGAAAGAGATCGCCGAGCGGTGCGGCTCCGAACCCGAGAATGGAGACGTCGAGCCCGGTCCGACCAAGTGAGCGGCGCGGCAAAACTGATTGCGAAACCATGATGGCTTGCTCTCCCTTCTCTGCGCCTCGCTCGCCCGCTGGTCTTATTGTCAGCGACGCGCAGCGTATGTATTTGCCGTCACATGTCGCGAAGAATGCGTCCCCTCGGGCTGTTCCGCTCGTGCCGTCGGGCTGTTAAGGATAGCGGAAACCGGCACGCGGGGCCTCACGACCTGCAGCAAAAGGAGGAACGATGCTCCCGTATGTCACGCACGATGCGCGCTTTGCACGCCTGGTCTTCGGCCACGCCAATCTCGAAAAGCTCACCAGCGGCTGCCGTTGGGCGGAGGGGCCCGCTTACTTTCCAGCCGGCCGCTATTTGATCTGGTCCGACATTCCGAACAACCGGATGATGCGCTTCGACGAGACCGATTCATCGGTGTCCGTGTTTCGCTCGCCTAGCTTCAACTCGAACGGCAATACGACCGATCGGGAGGGACGGCTAATCACTTGCGAGCACTTCATGCGCCGCGTCACCCGGACCGAGCACGACGGCTCCATCACCGTCCTTGCCGACCAGTTCGAGGGGCGTCGGCTGAACTCGCCCAACGACGTCGTGGTGAAATCGGACGGCTCGGTCTGGTTTTCGGATCCTACCTACGGCATCGATAGCGATTACGAGGGCCAACAGACAAAATCTGAAATTGGCGCCTCGAACGTGTACCGGATCGATCCTGCGGGCGGCGAGATCACCCGCGTCGTCTCGGACCGGGTGCAGCCGAACGGACTGGCGTTCTCGCCGGATGAAAAGGTGCTTTATGTCGCCGATACCGGTGCGACGCACATCGATGGGCTGCCGGCGACGATCTGGTCATATAGCGTGCAGGAAAAGAAGGTCGCTGAGCCCGCGCTGTTTTCCACCTGCCCCGACGGCCTTTACGATGGGTTTCGCTGCGACATCCATGGCAATGTTTGGACATCGGCGGGACGGAGTGTGTTCTGCTACGCAGCCGACGGGACCCATATCGGCACGATTCCCGTCGGCGAGATCGTGGCGAATGTCTGTTTCGGCGGTCCGCAGCGGAACCGCCTCTACATTTGCGCACAGACCTCGCTGTATTCGATCTTCCTCAATACGCGCGCGGTCGTGTAAAGGGAAAAAGGCTTGGGGGCGACGTGGGGCGCCATCCTCAACCGTTCTGCCGGTGCTTTTGGGGCTCGTCGGGGGCCTCCCACCGCTCCGTAGATCGGATTCGAGTTCCTCGACGATGGCGTAAAGCAGGCGTATGGCCAGTGGATCGGTCACCTCGCGCTCCACGAAGCGATAGCGCGCGATCCGGACTTGCTGCTCTCTGAACTCCCTGTCGGTCATAATACGTGGTCACCGCCGATACGACTCCGAGCAAGGCAGTTCGTTTCGCTAAACTTTTCAGATCATTCGCGATGGTTTCCATTCGTAAAGCAAGGCGGGGCTTTGTGAGCCCGGCCGTCTAGCTCGTGACGCGCTCGCCGCGCCCGTAGACGAGCAGCATGAAGATGATGACGAGGCCGTAGATCACCTGGCGGCCTGCCTCCGGCATCTCCATGATCGACAGTACGCTGTTCAGGAGCACGATCAGGACAACGCCGATCAGCGTGCCGAGATAGCGGCCGCGGCCACCGAGGATGTTGGTGCCACCGATCACGACCGCCGCGATCGAAGGCAGCAGATAAGCATCGCCCATGCTCTGATAGGCCTTGGTGGAATAGCCGGCGAGGAGCACGCCGGCGAGCGCGGCAGCGAGGCCGCAAAGGACGAAGCAGACCACCGTGACACGACGCGTATTGACGCCGGCGAGATAGGCTGCCGCCTCCTTGTTGCCGATGGCGTATATGTAGCGACCGAGCGCCATGCGCTGCAGGATGACGACCACCAGCACGGACACCGCGGCCCAGACGAACAGTGCGTTCGGAATGCCGAGCGTGCGATCTCCCGCCAGCATCCGCATCAGGTCGGTCGCTGCGGTCTGCGGCGCGTAACCGCCGGTATGCGCAACCATCAGGCCGCGCATCACGGCGTTCACGCCCAGCGTGAAGATCATTGAGGGGACCCGCAGATACGCGACCCCGACGCCGTTGACGAGCCCGACCAGAATGCCGATCCCGAGCCCGACCGGAATGGCGAAGGGACCGCCGACCGAGGTCGCCATCATGGCGGCGGCGGCCAGCGTCCATGGAACCGACAGATCAATTTGCGCGATCAGAATTACGATCATCATGCCCGCCGAGACGATGCCAAGGAACGCACCGATCTGCAATTGCTGCAGCAGATAGGCTGGCGACAACAGGGGGGCGCTGCCGAAACGGGCGAACGTGTAAACCGTGCCAGCGACGAGGATGACGAGGATGAACAAAGCCGCAATCAGGATCGGTCGATCGTCCCGTGAGAGGCCGAGTGAGGCCGTCGTCATCGGAACAGCTCCAGCGTGTTCTTGACGCGCAGCACACCCAGCGCGCCGATGCTGACGGCGGCGAGCAGGATCACGCCCTCGAATAGCGGCTGCAAAAGAGGCGCAATGTCGAAGATACGGAAGAAGAAGGAAATCACGCGCAAGACCATGGCGCCGAAGATCGACCCGATCGCACTGCCCGCCCCGCCGAGCAGCGAAGTGCCGCCGATCACTACGGAGGCGATGGAGTTGAGCGTATAGGCCCCGGCCTGCGGAATGTCGGCATTCCCTGACGAAGTCTGGATGGCGAGGAAGAGACCGCCGCAGCCGGCGAAGAACCCCGCGAGCGTGAAGGCGGCAATCTTGGCGCGCTCGATCGGAAGGCCGGACATATAAGCCGCGCCCTCGGCCGAGCCGATGGCATAGACGGCTCGGCCAAGAACGGAGCGGCGGAACGGCACCCACACCAGGAGCGGAATGAGCACGAGAAGCACAAAGGCCACCGGGATCCGGGCGAGCGGCCCAAACCAGGGAGCTGCGCCGTCGTCGAAGATGTGCACGGTGGATGCGAAATCGCCGAGTGAATTAGTCAGCGCCCAGTTCAGATCCTCGTCGATCTTGCCGCCCGGGGTCGGACGCAGGAACAGCGCGATGCCAATATAGACCGCGCCCGTCGCAAGCGTCGCGATGATCGGTTGGATGCGCCCATAGACGACGACGCAGCCGTTGATAAGGCCGGCAGCCGTGCCGATCGCAAGGCACACGGCGATCCCAAGCAAAATGCCACTCACGCCGCCCGGAAAGGTGCCGAGGCTGAGATGCACGCCAAACATGTCGAGATGCAGCGGCGCACCACCTGCCGCGCCGGTCAGCAGGTAGCTCGCAAAGCAGCCGACCATGGTCATGACCGCGCCAACGGAGAGATCAAGACCCGACATCAAGACTGGCACGGTCTGCGCCATCGCCAGCATGGCGAGCGCAAAGATTTCGTCGCCATTCTGCACCAGCACGGCGGAGGAGAAACCCCGGGGGTGCGCGGCGTTGTAGAAAATGTACAGGGCGCAGAATAACAGGATGGCGGTGAGAAGACCGATGTTCTGGCGGATCCTGATCGCGAAATCGTCAAGCATGCGCGGCCCCCGCTGCGGAATCGGTGTCGATATTCAGGGAACTCGCGACGATATTGGTCTCGGTGAGGTCGTCGCCCTCGAGCTCGCGCACGATGCGGCCGTCATACATGATGACGACCCGGTCGCAGCAGCCGATCAGCTCGTCATAGTCCGTCGAGTAGAACAGGATCGCGGCGCTTTGGTCGGCGAGTTCGCGCATCAGCCGATACAGCTCCTGCTTGGTGCCAACGTCGATGCCCCGTGTGGGATCGTTCAGCAGGATGATGCGCGGATCGGTCATTAGCCATTTGGCGAGCACCACCTTCTGCTGGTTGCCGCCCGACAGCGTCGAGACGGCATCACTCGCTGCGCTCAACTTGATCTGCAGCCGCGCGATGGCGCGCTGGATTGCCGTGCGTGCCTTGCCGGCATCGATAAATGGGCCAATGGAGAGGGCGTCGAGCGAAGCGATCGCAAGATTGTCCGCGATCGACATCGGCAACATCAGTCCCTCGGTCTTGCGGTCCTCAGGCACGAGCGCGATGCCGACCGATTTTGCCGCCGCTGGGGAGCCGGGACGCACCTCGCGGTTGGCCACCGAGAGGCGACCGGTGACGCCGCGCAAAACGCCGAACAGAGCGAGCAGCAGCGACTTCTGGCCCTGACCATCGAGGCCGCCCAGGCCTACGATCTCGCCGGCACCGACGCTCAGCGAGATGCGGTCGAGATGCTTTTCCCAGGACAGAGTCTCGACCGCCAGCATCAGCTTCGCAGCTTTGCGTGCCGGCTTGGCCGGGTACTGGGCCGCGATGTCACGCCCGATCATGAGCTGGACAATTTCGGCGGTAGAGCGCACCCCCATGTCGAAGGTCTCGATATGGCGGCCATTGCGAAACACGGAGGCGCGGTCGGCGAGCGCTTCGACCTCGTGCATGCGGTGCGAGATGTACAGAATTGCGACGCCTTCGGCCCTGAGCCGTGCCAGCACCGCATAAACCTTCTCCACATCGGCGCTCGTCAGTGCCGATGTCGCCTCGTCGAGGATCAGCAACTGCGGCCGCTTGCCGAGCGCCTTGGCGATCTCGACCACCTGGCGCCTCGATAGGGGCAGATCGCGCACGTGCCTCAGGGGATTGATGTCCTCACAACCAATTTCGGCCAAAAGCTCTTCGGCGCGGCGGCGCTGGGCCTTCGCATCGATCAGGCCGAACCGCCGCGGCGGGGATGCAATGGAGATGTTGTCCGCGACCGAGAGGTCGGGCATCAGCGATAGCTCCTGGAAGATGCAGACGACACCGGCCGCATTCGCCGCCGACGGCGTGGCGAAGCTGACCTCGCTTCCCGCGAGGTGCATGCGGCCGCTGTCGGGCTGCACCACGCCGGCAATGATCTTGATCAGGGTCGATTTGCCGGCGCCGTTCTCGCCCAGCACGGCGTGGATCTTGCCGCGCTCGCAGGCGAAATCGACCCTTTCCAACGCGCGAACGCCGGCATAGCGCTTCGAGATGCCGGCAAGCTCCAGGAAGGCGGATTGCGTCGGGTTGGCAGCCGGCATGGCCGGGCCTTCACGCAACGACGGCCCGGCGAAAGCCGGGCTGTGGCAGATACATCGCTGGAGCCGTCACTGGCTGTTCTTCTCGCTCTGCGACATGATCTCCGGCGCAGTGAAGTTGACGCCGCACGGTGTGAACTGGTTCGGCGCAAAGAAGTTGGCATTGAGCTCAGGCCAGTAATTCGTGCCTGGCTCGAGATCCTTGTAGGTCGCTACTGGAATCGGAATCGAAATCAGCTGCGGCATGGCATTGCCCTGCAGCGCCGAGATCGCCGCCTTGGTCGCGATCGCCACCAGCGCCGGCGACTGGCCGTAGGACATGCCTTTCAGTCCGTCCTTAGCGTGATCGGCGATCTGCTTGCGGTACTCATTTTCGCCCTCGCCCGACATCGGCACAAAGGGATGCTTGGCAGCCATCAGCGCCTGCACGGTGCCGTCGGATCCGCCTTGGGTGAATACTCCGTCGAAATGCCCATGCACAGCCAGCGCATCCGCAGTCACCTTCTGCGAGGTGCCGGTGTCCCAATTGCCAACCACCTCGGTGATTTTGAAGCTGTTGCCTGGCGATTCCATGACCTCGCGGAAGCCGAGATGACGGTCGCGGTCGACAGAGTTTCCCGGCAGGCCGCGCACTTCGAGGATGTCGCCAGATTTCTTGCCGCTCTCGTCGATCAGCCATTTGGCCGACATGCGGCCCATTTCCTTCTGGTCCTCGTTGACCATCATCACCTTGTCGGTGTCGAGGACGTTGTCGAACGGTACCACCACGACGTTGTTTTTGTCGGCAAGGCGGATGATGCGATCAAAACCGTCGGGCGCGACCGCAATGGTGACAATTGCGTCGAAGCCTTGGTTGATGAAGTCCTCCATCGCGCCGAGTTGCGCTGCCACATCGGTCCCGGTGGAAACGACCTTGAACTCCTTGATATTCTCCTTGATACCCGGCTGATTGGCGAAAGCCTTGGCAGTCTTCACCATCTGGATGCGCCAGGTGTTGCCGACGAAACCGTTGACCAGCGCGATCCTGTAGGGCCCTGCTTTCTTGGGCCACTGAAAAAATTTGGTCCCGGACGACCATGGCTTGAAGCAGGCGGGGTCGGCGCCGGGGCCGGAGACCACCTTGGGACCTGCCAGAGCACTGACCGACGACAGCAGCAAGCCGGCACAAGCCAGCACCGCCAGACGAAGCGTCCACACCATGTCATTTCTCCCTGAGCGTTTCTGTTCCACGTTAGCGCGGCGCGTTGCCATGCCGGGAATTGACCTTCCCGTGCGCGTGCCGAGCTAGGATGGCACGCGACCCGCGATGCTGACAAGCCGAGGGCGGACGCTCGGGCGCGAGACACGATGTGAACGCACGGCCGAACGATGACGATTGCGGGAAGCAGAAAACGTAACAATGACAGTCGGATGTTCGTGGCCGGCAAGGGATTGTGCAACGGCGAAGCCGGTCACGGCCGGCCTTTCACGGTCGCACCCACGCGCCTGACGAGAAAAATGACACTCAGGGGAAAGTGTGAAGCGCTATGCGAAAACCGAACGAAGCCCGCTTGCAGAAGTTAGATCTTGAAGCCAGAAGCTGGGACTATTTGCTCTTCCGGCGGGGTGGCGTGGCGCTCCTTCGCTGAAGATGATGGCTGTAGGAACGTCGATCGCTCGCAGCTCCTCACTCAGCAGCTCGAAGAAGGTGAGATCAGGTATCGCACTGCGATGACGGCTGGCGAACACGCCACTTGCTTGACACGTTCTGGAGCGCCGGTCTCTAATCTCCCTCAAGGTCCTGCGGTTGGACGGCAACACTTTCTGCCCCCAAGCAAGAACAGGCTCGACTGCGCACCCAGCGACTGTCATGTCGAGGGTGCGGAATCCAAGATAGTTTCCTGGGAGGGAACGATGGACAGACGCCAGACGCTCAAGCTGATCGGTGGTACGGCCGCATTGACCGGTGCAGGTTTTCCGGGCCTTGCCTTTGCGCAAGCCCAGAAGGAAATGGTCACGGTCGTGAAGATCGCGGGAATTCCGTGGTTCAACGCACTTGAAAAGGGAATCCAGAAGGGTGCGAAGGATTTCAGTATTAACGCCACTATGGTTGGCCCGGCGAACGTCGATCCGGCACAGCAAGTAAAGCTCCTTGAGGATCTGATTGCCAAGAAGGTCAACGTGATCGGCTTGGTGCCGCTTGATGTAAAAGTCTGCGAGCCCGTGCTGAAGCGCGCCCAGGCCGCCGGAATCAAGGTCATCACGCATGAGGGTCCGGAACAGGAAGGCCGCGATTGGAATGTGGAATTGATCGACTCCGTTCGCTTCGGCGAGGTGCAGATGGAACGTCTCGCCAAGGACATGGGCGGCGAAGGTGATTATGTGGTCTATGTCGGGACTCTCACGACGCCGCTTCACAACAAATGGGCCGATGCCGCGATTGCCTACCAGCAGAAGAATTTTCCGAAAATGAAGCTCGTCGCCGACCGCTTCCCCGGCGCCGACGAGATCGACACCAGCCAACGCACGACGCTCGACGTGATTAAGGCCTATCCGAATCTGCGTGGTATTCTCGGCTTCGGTTCGAACGGGCCGATCGGGGCCGGGAATGCTGTGCGTCAGCAACGCCTTGGCAAGAAGATCGCCGTAGTCGGCACCGTGCTGCCGAGCCAGGCCAAGTCGCTTATCGCAGATGACACGATCCGCGAAGGTTTCCTGTGGAATCCCACCGATGCAGGTTACGCAATGGTCGCGGTGGCCAAACTCGTGCTCGATGGCAAACCGATCACGGATGGCGTCGATATACCCGGCCTTGGCAAGGCAGCCGTCGACGTTGCAGGAAGGCAGATCAAGGTGGACAAGATCATGCGCATCAACAAGGAAACCGTCGACGGGCTGATCGCCGGAGGGCTCTAGGCGAACACCGGTTCAGCCGCCTCATCGCGCTGCATTCCCGGCCCTTCCGGTCGGGAATGCGGTACCACTCGAGTGATCACACGATCGAACGGTCCATTGCAGGCGAACCTTTGGCGACTTTCCTGGAGATGTCCGGCATATCGAAGCGCTTCGGCGGCGTGCACGCGCTCCGGGACGTCGATCTCACTCTGGAAGCCGGCGAGGTGCATTGCCTGGTCGGTGAAAACGGCTCCGGCAAGTCCACCCTGATCAAGATCATTTCGGGCGTCGAGGCAGCGGAGCCTGGCGGCCGGATCGTAATTTCCGGCAAGCAATATCCCAAACTAAATCCGGTCTACTCCACGCATTGCGGCATTCAAGTCATCTACCAAGATCTTTCGCTATTCCCCAACCTCACCGTCGCCGAGAATATCGCGATGGCGCACCATCTTGGCGGTCTCCATTCGGTCAACTGGGCCTCAATGCGCGCCACCGCGAAGGCCACAATGGCAAAGATCGGCGTTGAGTTCGACCCGGACGCAAAGGTCTCAGAGCTCAGCATTGCCGGACGCCAGCTGGTCGCGATCTGCCGGGCCTTGGCTGCGGATGCCAAACTCCTGATTATGGATGAGCCGACGGCATCGTTGACCCGGCACGAGGTGAACGCCCTGATCGAGCTCGTGAGCGAGCTAAAGCGTGCTGGCATCTGCGTCGTTTTCGTCAGCCACCGTCTCGACGAGGTACTTGAAATCGCAGAACGCGTAACGGTCCTGCGGGATGGCGCCAAAGTCGGTACTTTTGCTGCAGACACAATCGACGGGCGGAAACTCAGCCACCTGATGACCGGCAAGTCCTTTGAGTACCAGGTACAGGCGCCTGAGCTTGCCGCTGGCCCCGTCGTGCTGGAAGTTAAGAGTCTGGGCCGCGAGGGTGAGTATGAGGATGTAAGCTTGCAGTTGCGCGCAGGGGAAGTGGTTGGTCTCACCGGTCTGCTCGGCTCGGGTCGAACCGAACTCGCGCTGTCGCTGTTCGGCATGAAGCCGCCCGATCGCGGCACCATCGTGCTTGACGGGCGGCCGATTGCGCTCCGCACAAATGCAGAAGCGATCAATCGAGGGATCGCCTATGTATCCGAAGATAGGCTTACGCTTGGTCTCATCCTGAATCAGTCCGTCACGGCGAACGTCACGCTCACGGTGCTGGAACGTCTGGCTGGCGCATTCGGCCTGATTGCGGCACGCGCGCGACAGAGCCATGTTGCTCGGTGGGTTGCTGAACTCGGGATCAAGGTCTCTAATCCGGCCAATGCGGTGAAGACCCTCTCCGGGGGCAATCAGCAGCGGGTCGTGCTCGCCAAGTGGATGGCGACCAGCCCGCGGGTGCTTATCCTCGATAGTCCCACGGTAGGCGTCGACATTAGCGCCAAGGACGGAATTTATGAAATCATCCGGCGGTTGGCCAACGACGGCGTCGCGGTCCTAATGATATCAGACGAAATCCCCGAGGTCCTCTATCATAGTCATCGCGTGCTGGTGATGCGGGAAGGCCGTTTGACAACCGACGTGGCTGCCGCAGCCACTTCCGAAGATGCGCTTCGGCAGGCCGTCAATGCCTGAATCGCGCATTGCATCATTCGGCAGGTTTCGTCGCAGCCATGAGTTCTGGCTGCTGATAGTAATCCTCGGGCTCTGCGCCAGCTTGGGCTTCGCGAATGTCCAATTCCTGACCATGCAGAATTTGTTCGACCTGCTGACCTCCTACGCATTCGTCGGCATCCTGGCGCTGGGACTGCTGGTCGTGTTGATCGCCGGCGGAATCGACATCTCATTCACCGCGACGGCATCGGTGGCGCAATATGTCACACTCTCGCTTGCCAATGCTTACGGCGCGAACTGGATCAGCGTCTTCGCCATCGCGATCGGGATTGGCGGTGCGCTCGGCGCCCTCAACGCGATCTTCATCCAGAAACTTCGAATACCGTCGATCATCGTCTCGGTCGCAACGCTGAACATTTTCTATGGACTTCTGATCTTCTTCACCGGCGGTAAGTACATTTATTCGTTGCCCGACTGGTTTGCGAGCGGAATATTCTGGTTCGAGTTCGAATGGGGCAAGGATAGCTCGTACGGCGTCAACCTGCAGATCCTCGCGCTCGCGCTGGCGTTTCTCGTCACCTGGCTCCTGCTTAACCGAACCAATATCGGCCGGCAAATCTATGCGATGGGAGGCAATGCCGATGCCGCGCAGCGGCTCGGCTTCCACATTTTCGGCCTCAACATACTCGTCTATTGCTACATGGGTGTCATGGCCGGAATCGCCTCCCTGATCCAAGCACAACTCGCGCAGTCTGTTGCCCCGACAGTGCTGGTCGGCAAGGAACTCGATGTGGTCGCCGCCGTCGTGCTGGGCGGCGCCAGCCTGATGGGCGGAGTCGGTACCGTCCTCGGCACGTTTTTGGGCCTGACACTTCTCGCGGTCCTCCAAAATGGAATCGTTTTGCTAGGCGTTTCGTCATACTGGTCGCCGTTCTTCGTCGGTCTGGTTATTCTCATTTCGGTCTCAACGACCGCTTGGTCGCAGCGAGAGCGGCGAACCCGGAGCGCGCTCCGATGAGCAACGCGCCCGCCTTCTCACTTCGCCAGCGTATGGTCGGCCTCGCCGGCAGCGGCACGGTCGCCACACTCGTCCTGCTGTTGCTCGCGCTCTGGGTGGTGTTCGCTATCGCGATCGGTGACCGATTCTTCTCAGTCAACACGCTGCAATCTATGGCTTTCCAGATGCCAGAACTCGGCATCCTGTCACTTGCGATGATGCTGGCCTTGCTATCCGGCGGACTCAACCTTTCCATCATCGCGACCGCCAATCTGTCCGGACTGACCATCGCCTTCCTGCTGACGCGCTACATCCCGGGGAGCCAAGGCCTTGCGTGGGTCGGCATTCAGGTGCTGGCGATCGCTGCAGGATTTGCAGTGGCCGCATTGGTGGGCCTCCTCAATGGTTTTGTCATCGCCTATCTCGGCGTGTCGCCGATCCTGGCCACGCTCGGCACGATGACGCTCTGCAAGGGCATCGCGATCGGCCTGTCGCACGGTAACGTCATCTCCGGATTTCCGGAGCCCATTGTGTTTATCGGCAATGGAACCGTTTTCGGCGTTCCCTTTGCTCTGATTGTACTTGCGTTCTGCGCCCTGCCCGTCGCGCTCATGCTGAACGCGACGCCGTTCGGGGCAAAGGTTTACATGATCGGCTCGAACGAGAAGGCGACCCGCTACTCCGGCGTCAATACCCGCGCCGTCCTCCTCAAACTCTATGTGTTTTCCAGCCTGCTCGCGGGGGTCGCAGCGGTGGTTATGTTGGCACGCTTCAATTCGGCTAACGCGGCATACGGCGAGAGCTATCTGCTGGTCACCATTCTCGCGGCCGTCCTCGGCGGCATCGATCCGTTTGGTGGCTTCGGAAAAGTCGGCGGGCTATTGCTTGCGCTGGTCATCCTTCAGGTGATCTCCTCGGCATTTAACCTTCTGAACCTCAGCCAATTCCTCACGCTGGCGATCTGGGGTGGAATTTTGATTGCCGTCGCGGCTGTTCCTCATTTCGCCGGCAAAGCGCCGAGGTAGCCAGCGATGATGAGCTCGATCGTCTCGCCCTCTATCGCCGTTCTCGACATTGGCAAGACCAATCTCAAACTGCTAGTGGCGAGCGAGGAAGGCTGGCCGCTCGAAACACATGCGATTCCGAATGTGTCGATGACTCAGGGCTCGTATCTCGCCTATGACCTTGCCGGGTTAGAAGAGTGGTTTCTCGACACACTTGCCGTCGTGTCTCGACGCCACGCCATTGGCGCCGTGATAGTGGCTGCGCATGGATGCGGCGCGGTTCTCGTCGACGGTGATACGCCAGTGCTGCCGATGATGGACTATGATGCCGTCTGTCCGCCGGCAATCGCTGAAGCCTATGCCCGGATCGCGCCCGGTTACGATGAGGTGTTTTGCGGGATCGCGGGCGCGATGCGGCTTGGAAAGCAGCTGCTGTGGCAGGAAAGCGCGTATCCCGTCGAATTCGCCCGCGCAAAAGCCTATCTGACCACCGCGCAGTTTTTCGCCTTGCGGCTTGGCGGACGTGCGGCCAGTGAGATCTCGCAGCTCGCGGCTCAGAGCCATATCTGGGACCTCATCCACCATCGGCCTTCTTCTCTTTTGCGCAAGCGCGGCTGGAGCCATCTGCTGCCCGAACGGGTACCCGCCGGTGCGGTGCTAGGGACGGTTTCGGAGTCCGTAGCCAGGCGCACCGGCTTGGCGCAATCAGCCGAAATCCTCTGCGGCGTGCATGATTCCAATGCCAACCTGTTTCGCTACAAGGCCGCAGGCATGGCCGATGCCTCGATCCTATCGACCGGCACCTGGATGATCGGCTTTCAGCGTGGCCTCTCCTTGGACAAGCTCGATTGCGCGCGCGCGATGGTCCTCAATATCGATGTCGATGGTGAGAACGCGCCTTCGACATTGATCGCAACCGGCCGCGAATACGACCTGATCGGCGGGGAACATTGTGCTTCTGATACAGCCGTCCTTGCCGCATTGCCGACCCTGCTATCAAAGGGAACGCTGGCACTTCCCTCGTTCATCGCCGATCATGGATTGTTCCCGGGTGCTGCTGGCCTCGGACGCGTGATCGGACCGCCCCCTGGAACGCCTGCCGAATGGCAGGCATTGGCGGTGCTTTACGCAGCATTCAGCGCAAACCGCTGTCTTGATGCGCTTGAGAGCTCAAAGCGCATAGTCATCGATGGTGGCTTTGCCGCAAACCTTCCCTTCGCCCGCTGCCTTGCGACCCTGCGACCTTCGCAGAGCGTCTGGGTCAGTCAATCCCCGGACGGAACGGCGCTTGGGGCCGCGCTGCTGTGGCGACGATTCTCGCGTACGCTGCCGGTTTCGAGCGTGGTACTTGAAGCCGTCACATCACTCAGCAATGATGGGTTCGATCCGCGCGATCTTTCCGCCGCTTACCAGTCGTGGATCGCTTTCTCGGAGCCCGCTTTATGACAGACCACAATCATACAGATCTCCGCCAAGGCATTGTCGATACCTGCAGGGAGATGAATCGAAGCGGCCTCAATCAGGGCACATCCGGCAACCTTTCGCACCGGATTCCAAACGGCATGCTGATCACGCCCAGCAGTCTGCCCTATGATCGGATGCAGCCAGAGGACATTGTTGCGATGGATTTTGCCGCGAACTACCAGGGAAACCATCGGCCTTCATCCGAATGGCGCTTTCACCGCGATATTCTGCGAGCACGCGAAGACGTCAACGTCGTGCTCCACACGCATTCCACCTTCAGCACAACTCTCGCCGTTCACGAGCGTGGCATTCCCTGCTTTCATTATATGGTCGCAGTTGCGGGTGGCAACGATGTCCGTTGTGCGCCCTATGCTTGTTTCGGCACGCAGGCACTATCAAACTATGCCCTCAAGGCACTCGAAGATCGCAACGCCTGCCTGCTTGGCCACCACGGCTTGATCGTGACGGCGCAGACGTTTGAAAAGGCCCTCTGGCTCGCCGTGGAGATGGAGACGCTGGCGAAGATGTATGTCCATGCGTTGGCTATCGGCGAGCCGCCGCGCCTCAGCGACGCTGACATGGCGCAGGTACATGAGCAGATGAAACGCATGGGATACGGCCAGGCGCCTGACCTTGACGATGTCGGCGATGTTCCGCGCGCCTTACCTGAGTCGAGAGGGGCAGCACATTGATGGTGGATTTGATGGACAGCTGCCGCCGAGTTCGCTCAGAATCGGCCCACGCAGAACGAAGGCCGTGGCTGGATGTGCGGGTGGGCCCGGCTGTCGCAGTGCTTGGACAGAAGACGTGAACGAACAATCGCCTCCGCAGAACTGATCTCGACCTATCCACCCGATGGACCAACAATTACCTGAAACATCATTACGAGCGCTTCGATCCAATAGTAACCCGCGCACTTGAGCGTCGTCAGCCTTCCAAATAGGACCTCCGTCGATCTGACGAGCGACAACAAGCCAGTGTATCTCGAATAGCGGTCGTACCGCCGACCGGCAGCATGGACGGACCACACCCCAGCCGTAGACACATTGAGCGACGGTCGGTCGGGAGACAGTAAACCGATGTCCCTGAGATACGAGACCATTCCGCCCGTCAGCCATGTAGGACGGACGGGCAGGCTCTCGTCAGGACGGTCATTCGGCTGATGACGGGTTGCGGTCGACGGGCGGATGCGAGCTTCATGTCAGACTGATAAGCTATGTGGCCAAACCTTATCAGTCCGCATCCGACCGTCTGAGCATTTTCTTATCAATCACTCTTATCAAGACCTCACATGCCTTTCTCGATAAGGGTGCTTCAGTAGGCGCGAGCGAAATCACCCTCCTGCCTAATTAGTGAAGACAGGATAGCGCGGATTCCAGGCCGTGCCCTTGGCCGTGGTCAGCTGGGTGAGCCGTTCGAGCACGTTGAGACCGTCCTTGCGCAGACTCGCAGACACCGCTGCACGATCCGGAAAATTCTTCAGAACTGCATCGAGCCGGATCGTGCGGCCGGCCAAGAAGCGGCTCGCCCCTGCCGCATAGGAGTAGTCGGGCACGCGCTCGAATTTCTCCGGCGTAGCGCCGCCCGACAGCAACACCCAGCAAATGTTCCGCTCGCAGCAGATATCGCGCCTATCGCATCGAACCCTTCTGCCCGGCCTTGGCTTCCGCGCTGCCGTCGCGGGTTGGCGGGCTGTTGGCGGCGACCGGGCTCTCCAGCTCGAGGAGATCGACACCATACTCGGCCTGGCAAATTCTCTCGCACCCCCGGCTACTTTGCCGCGGTTGACTTGTTATAACATTCCGGCAAATGTCCTACCTAACCGGGACCCAAAATCCGGATTTTCGGGAGGACAGCATGACGTCATTCAAGCCGACGCGACGAGCGCTACTCAAGACCGGAACCGCGGCTGCGGCTTTCGCAACGTTTGGCCCGGCGATTATGCGGCAAGCCGCCGCGCAGGATGCCGACCTTGCGCCGTACAAATCAGCCCAGATCGATTGGCAGCAGGTTTCCGGCGAGACGATCACCGTTGCGGTGATCCCGGCGAGCTACTTCGAAAACCTGATCACGCTGGCGCCGCAGTTCAAGGCGCTGACCGGCATCGACGTGCGCTTCGAAAAAATCCCACCGGCGCAGATCCGGCAAAAGAGCGTCATCGACCTGACCTCGAAGACCGGCACCTACGCGACCCACGCCGCGGACCCCATGTATTATGCGCTCTATGCCGCGAACAAGTGGGTCGAGCCGCTCGACACTTATCTGAAAGACAAATCGCTGACCGATCAGACCTGGTTCAAGCTCGACGACATCATTCCGGCCTGGCGCAGCGCCAACGGCATCGACGGCAAGCTCTACGGCATGCCCTATGACGGCGAGGTCACCATCCAGGTCTATCGCAAGGACCTCTATGACGCGAAAGGCCTCAAGCCGGCCGACACGCTGGAAGCCTACATGACAAACGCCGCGGCGCTGAACACGCCGAACGATCGGGTCTGGGGCGCAGCGCTGCGCGGCGTCGCCGGTGCCGGCCAGAACATGTACATCTATCCCTCGATCTTCCGCGAGTTCGGCGGCGACTGGATGAAGGGCGGCAAGCTCACCGTCAACGGCTCCGAAGCCGAGGCGGCGCTTGCCTGGTATGTCGACATTATGAAGAAGTACGCGCCGACGGCGGCGGCGAACTGGAACTGGCCGGATATCGCCGACGCCTTCTCGCAAGGCACCGTCGCCAGCTACATCGACGCACATTCGTCCGCCTCGGTCATCAACAATCCCGAGAAGTCCAAGGTGATCGGCAAGGTCGCCTATGCCCGCTGGCCCAAGGGCCCCTCGGGCAAGCGCACCACGTCGATCTGGAACTGGGGCTTCCCGATCAATTCCGCTCTGCCGGAGAAGAAGCGCAAGGCGACCTGGCTGTTCATCCAGTGGGCCGCGAGCGCCGAGACCCAGGCGCGCACCGCGCACAAGTTCGCCGGTCCCACCAAACGCTCGGGCGTCAACCGCACGTCGGTGTGGAAGGATCCCGACTACATCAAGCTGATGAACGGTTTTGGCGAGAACTTCGTCGAGGCCACGATGGGCGCCCTGCAGGAGGACACCGACGTCGACTGGCGTCCGCGCGTGCCGCAATGGCCCGCGATCGGCGACACCATGGCAACCGCGATCCAGTCGGCCCTCTCCGGGCAGGCCACGATCAAGGCCGCATTGGACGATGCGCAGCGCCGTATCGAACCGATGATGCGCGGCTGAGCCATGGCGACGACAGCGGTGACATCGGCCGGGATCGCGAGCGAGGCGCCGCGCAGCGATTTCGGCCGCGTCCTGGCGCAGCGCGAGCGCCGGTTTGCAGCGGCCCTGCTTGCACCGGCGTTTTCCGCCCTGCTCGCCACGACGACGTTCCCGCTGCTCTTCCTGGTCTATACCAGCGTGTTCCGGATGGATCTGGCGATGCCGTTCACCAACGGATTCATCGGATTCGAGAATTACCAGGTGCTGCTCTCCGACGAGCGCTTCTGGACTTCGCTGCTGGTAAGCCTCGTCTACACCGGCTCGACCGTCGCGCTCCAGGTCATCATCGGGCTGGCGCTCGCCTTGCTGGTCATGGACATGAAGCGCGGCCAGGGCTGGTTTCGTGTCATCGCGATTCTGCCTGTCGTGCTGTCTCCGGCCGTGGTCGGCATGATCTGGCGCACTTTCATGCTGGCACCGGAATTCGGCATCGTCGACTTCCTCGCCATCAACGCCGGTCTCGGCAGCAAGAACTGGCTCGGCGATCCAACGCTTGCGATGGTCTCGGTGATTGCAATCCATACCTGGCAATGGACGCCGTTCGCGTTCATGGTGCTGCTGGCCTCGCTGGCCTCACTCCCCGAGGACATCTATGAGGCCGCGCGGCTCGATCGGGCCTCGGCCTGGCAGCGCTTCCGCCGCATCACCCTGCCCTTGCTGCGGCCCGCGATCGTCATGGTCATCATCATGCGGACGATGGTGGCGCTGACCGCGTTTGCTGCGATCTTCACCGTCACCGGCGGCGGCCCCGGGACCGCGACCGAGATCCTCAACCTCTATGCCTACCGGAAATCCTTCACTGAGTTGTCAATCGGGTACGGTGCGGCGCTGGCGGTGGCGCTGCTGATCGTGACCATCATCATCTCCGGCATCCTGTTTGCCCTGCGGAGGGCGAAGTGACGGCAAAGCGCCTCCGTGCCATCGCCCTGCTCGCGATTTCCATGGTCTTCCTGCTGGCCTGGGCGTTCCCCATCATCTGGAGCGTGCTGAATTCGCTCAAGACCGATTCCGACGTGCTCGCCTATCCGCCCAAGCTCGTTTTCTCGCCGACGCTGGAGGCCTACCGCGACGTGCTGTTCGGCTCCGGATCGATCCTCCCGAACCTCCTTTCGAGTGCCATCATCTCGGTCGGCACTACTATCGTCACCATGTTGATGGCGGTGCCTGCGGCCTATGCGTTGGCGCGGTTGCGCTTTCGCGGCAAGAAGTTCGCGGGCTTCTATGTCCTGGCGACACAGATGCTGCCGCCGGTCGGCATCATCATCCCCTATTTCCTGGTGCTGCGGAACATCGGCTGGATCGACACCTATCAGGGCATCATCCTGATCTACCTGTCGTTCTCCCTGCCTTTCGCGATCTGGCTGCTGGTATCCTATTTCGAGGACATTCCCTTCGAGATGGAGGAAGCCGCCTATCTCGACGGCGCCAGCAGGCTCAAGACGCTGTGGCGCATCATCATTCCGCAGGTCCGCGGCGGCATCGCCGTAACCGTCGTGTTTGTGTTCCTCAATGCGTGGAATGAGTTCCTGTTCGCCGTTGTGCTCAGCGGCAATACGGTGCGGCCGGTCACGGTCGCCATGTTTAATTTTGTCTCCGTCGAGCAGACGCTGTGGGCCAAGCTCGCAGCGGTCTCGGTCCTGGCCATGCTGCCGGTCGTCGTGCTCGGCGTGGTCGCACAGAAGCATATTGTAAAGGGCCTGACGGTCGGTGCAGTCAAAGGCGGAGGGCGCCGATGAGCGGCCAGGGTCAGGTCAGTTTTCGCAACATCGTCAAGATGCACGGCGAGTTTGCCGCGCTCAAGGGCGTCAATTTCGACATCAAGCCGGGCGAGTTCTTCGCGCTGCTCGGCCCCTCTGGTTCGGGCAAGAGCACGACGCTGCGCATTCTCGCCGGCCTGGATGCGCCGACCGCCGGCCGCGTGCTGATCGACGACAAGGACGTCACCTCGACTGACGCGCGCGATCGTGACATCGCCATGGTGTTTCAAAGCTACGCGCTCTATCCGCACATGACCGTCGCCGAGAACATCGCCTTCCCACTCGAGATGGCCAGGCTTCCGAAGGCCGAGATTGCTTCCGCCGTGCAAGAAGCAGCAAGAAAAGTGAAGATCGACCACCTTCTGGACCGGAAGCCGGGCCAGCTCTCGGGCGGTCAGCAGCAGCGCTGCGCACTTGCCCGCGCCATCGTGCGCAAGGCGCGCTTGTTCCTGCTCGACGAACCCCTCTCCAACCTTGACGCCAAGCTTCGGTTGGAGACCCGGGCCGAGTTAAAGAAGTTGCAGCGCTCGCTGGGCGTCACCGCGGTCTACGTCACCCATGACCAGGAAGAGGCCATGACGCTGGCCGACCGCATGGCGGTGTTCATGTCAGGCGAGATCCAGCAGATCGGCACGCCCGCTGAGGTGTTCGCGCGCCCGAACTCAATCGACATTGCCGGCTTCATCGGCAATCCCCCGATGAACCTCGTCCCCGCCCGCTACGTCGACGGCGACGTGATCATTGCCGGGCATCGTCTCAAGACGACGACCACAACCGCGGGCGAGCGTGATGTGGTGGTCGGGCTTCGTCCCGGCGCCCTGCGCATGACGGAGGGCGGACTCGGCGCGCGCGTCGATCTGATCGAGGACCTCGGAGATACCGCCGTACTCGATCTCGACTGCGCCGGCATCATGATCCGCATGCGCGTCAGCGACGGCAACATTCCCGGCGAAGGCGAGACCATCTCGATCACCGCCCGTCCCCAAGATATTCACTTGTTTGATCCAACGACCCGCATGCGGCTCTGACACCATGGCTGTTCAAACCCGCAAGAAGAAACCCGCTCCGCTCGGCAGCGATGTCGTCGCGGAAGGCTCGACGCCCCTGCACGTCCAGATTCGCGAGTCCATTCGCAGTCAGGTTCGCGACGGCAAGCTGATTGACGCAACTGGCCGCCTGATGACCGAGGCGGAGCTCGGCCGTCATTTCAGCGTCAGCCGCATCACCATCCGCAATGCCATTGCGCCGCTGGTGAACGAAGGCATGTTCGACCGCTCACGCGGCCGCGGCACATTCCTGCGCTCGAACCAGCCTGAGAACTGGGTCGGCCGCCTCATGGGCTTTTCGGAGACCATCCGCGACGCCGGCTACCATGCCGGCGCGAGGATTTTGCAGCAAGGCATGACCAATCGCCACGACTCCGCCGTTCGCGATCAGCTGCGCGAGCGCGCCGTCTGGCAACTCAAGCGTCTGCGGCTCGCAGACGAGACGCCAATCGCGATCGAGCACGCCTTCTATCCGCCTGACATCGGTCTCGATCTCGAAAAGCGCGACCTGGTCTCGATTATCATGTACCGCGTCTTTGAGGACGAGCTCGGCCTTGCCATCAAGGATGCGCAGCAAACCATCAGCGCCGATCTTGCCGACGCCGGCAGCGCAAAACTGCTTGGCGTGAAGGTCGGGTCCCCCCTGCTGGCCATCGAGCGCGTCACCTTCGGCAAGGACGGACGGGCGCTGGAGCTACTGCGCGCGGTCTACCTGCCGAAATATTTCCGCCTCAGCATCAGCCTGACGCGTCGCCACTAAGATCGCCACACGTCAATAACGAGGAGACAAATATGCCGAATGGCGCAAAAACCCCTGATAGGCCCAACATCCTGCTCATCCTCAACGACGACATGGGCTTTTCGGATATTGGCTGTTACGGCGGCGAGGTCCAGACGCCGAACCTCGATCGTCTTGCGGCGAACGGGCTGCGTTACTCACAGTTCTACAACACCGCGCGCTGTAGCCCGTCTCGCGCCTCGCTGCTCACCGGCCTGCATCCGCACCAGACCGGCATCGGCATCCTCACCTACAGCAACGGTCCCGAAGGCTATGCCGGCAATCTGAACAAGAGCTGCGTAACGATCGCTGAAGCGCTCAAGAGCAGGAACTACACCAGCTACCTCAGCGGCAAGTGGCATATCGCCAGCAGCCTCACCGAGCCGACCGACGCCTGGCCGATGCAGCGTGGTTTCGACCATTTCTATGGCACCATCATTGGTGCCGGCAGTTTCTATCACCCGAATACGCTGACCCGCGGCAACGACAATATCGAGCACGAGGCCGTCAAGGACCCGTCCTTCTTCTTTACGGATGCGATCAGCGACCAGGCGGCAGCCTTCATCCGTCAGCACAAGGCGGAAAAGCCCGACGCACCGTTCTTCCAGTACGTCGCCTACACCGCGCCGCACTGGCCGCTCCACGCCCATGACGAGGACACAGCAAAATACAAGGGCCGCTTCGACGCCGGCTGGGACAAGCTGCGCGAGGAGCGCCTCAAGCGCCTCGTCGAGGACGGCATCATCCATCCGAATTGGCGCCTGACCGATCGTGATCCGACGCAGCCCGCGTGGACCGACGCCGAGCAGCGGCAATGGACGCTGCGCTGCATGGAAGTCTACGCGGCCCAGATCGACCGGATGGACCAGGGCATCGGACGGATCCTGAAGGCACTGGAAGAAACCGGCCACATGGACAACACGCTAATCATCTTCCTCTCGGACAACGGCGCCTGCGCCGAGGACATTCCGGAAGGCGTCACTGCGAAGGAGCTGGTCGACCAGCTCATGATCGCGCAGGCAAAGACCCGCGACGGCCGCCCGGTGCGTTTCGGCAACGATCCAAACCTTATGCCCGGCGGCGAGGACACTTACCAGAGCTACGGCACCGCCTGGGCCAATCTCTCCAACACCCCGTTCCGGCTCTACAAGCACTGGGTTCACGAGGGAGGTATCGCCACGCCGTTCATTGTGCACTGGCCGCGCGGCATCTCCGAAAAGGGCGGCCTGCGGCACAATCCAAGCCAGCTCACCGACGTGATGGCGACCATTCTCGACGTCACCGGTGCCACCTACCCCAGTGAATACAACGGCAACACTATTTTGCCCTGCGAGGGTGAGAGCTTGGTGCCATCATTCGGGGCGGCTTATGGCAATCGGGGCCCGCTGTTCTGGGAGCACGAAGGCAATGCGGCTGTGCGCACCGGCAAGTGGAAGCTGGTGCGGAAATATCCTCGCCCCTGGGAACTCTACGACATGGAAACCGACCGCACCGAGATGAACGATCTAGCCGCGCAACATCCGGATCGCGTCCGCGAGATGACGGCGCAGTATCAGCAATGGGCTAATCGTTGCGGCGTGATACCGCGCGAGAAGATTCTCGAATTGATGAAGGCGGAAGGCGGCACGGCCTTCTGGGAAGAAGAGAAGCAGAAATAGCACATGACCGGGGATCGTTCACATTGCTGCATCCGAGGCGACGCGGGCAAGGAGTCGGCGCCGTCCAGCGAGGCGCAAGGAGCTATCCCCCGTAGTCCGACGATGATCCAGCGCCGCTGGAGCTCATTGGTCGGTGGCACCTTCCACATGGGCTCGGCCGACAAAAGGTTCGTCGAAGATGGCGAGGGCCCGGTGCGGCCGGTCACCTTGTCGCCGTTCGCCATCGCCTGTCATGCCGTGAGCAATCTGCAGTTCGGCGACTTCGTCCGCGCTACGGGCTATACGACCGAGGCCGAACGCTACGGCTGGAGTTTTGTCTTTGAAGACTTGTTGCCGGAAGAAACGCGCACCGTCCAATTGACACGCGTTCAGGAAACACCATGGTGGCTTCCGGTGCTGCGCGCATATTGGGCACAGCCAGAGGGACCGGCGAGCAGCATTCTCGACAGGCTCGACCACCCCGTCGTCCACGTCTCCTGGAACGACGCACAGAATTACTGCGCATGGTCAGGGACGCGGCTGCCGACCGAAGCGGAATGGGAGATGGCCGCGCGCGGCGGGTTGGACCAGGCCACCTATCCATGGGGCAACGAGCTACAGCCCGACGGCGAGCATCGCTGCAACATCTGGCAGGGCAACTTTCCCGACCGCAATACCATGGATGATAGCTATTTTGGTACAGCGCCCGTTCATGCATTCGCCCCAAACGGATACGGTCTGCACAATGTGGCCGGAAACGTCTGGGAATGGTGCGAGGACTATTTTTCGCCGAGCTATCACCGCCTCACAACATCTAACGATCCCTTGAACCGCGAACCGGCTCCGAACCGTTCGATGCGCGGCGGATCCTTCCTCTGCCACGAATCCTACTGCAACCGCTACCGCGTCGCGGCGCGAAGCTCCAATACGCCCAACTCCTCGTCGAGCAATATCGGCTTCCGCGTCGTGCGTACCGAGCCGCTGCGGGATCCGGCGTAGTTATGGAGTCGGCACCCCATCCTGCGAAGCCGGCCGGTACTCCCGGCGTCCGCCTGATGCCGTTGTTCCTGCGCAATTTCGTGCGCAATCGCGAGACCGGCCTCGTGCTGGTCGCCATCGTCGTCGGACTGCTCAGCGGCGTGCTCGTGGCCGCGATCTCGAGCCTCAGCCAGGTCTCTCACGCACTGCTGTTCGACATTCCTGTCGACGCACATCTCAGCGCCACCGGCGTGATTTCGTGGCAGCGAACACTGCTGATCCCGATGCTCGGCGGCTTGGTGCTGGCGCTGATCGGGCTCTACTTCGCCCGACGCGTAAAGGGCCAGCAGCTCGCCGACGCGATCGAGGCGAATGCGCTCTATGGGGGCCGGCTGTCGTTTCGCGGCAGCCTCCTGATTTCGATGCAGACGCTGCTCTCAAACGGTTTCGGTGGATCAGTCGGACTGGAGGCGGGCTACACCCAGATCTGCGCGATGTTCGGCTCTCATGTCGGGCAGCGCCTCGCCGCACGACGTAACGATATGCGGCTCCTGGTCGCCTGCGGCGCCGCGGGTGCGATCAGCGCTGCGTTTTCTGCACCTCTGGCCGGCGCCTTCTACGCCTTCGAGGTCGTGCTGGGCGCGTACACTTCCGCCGCACTTGTTCCCGTCACCGCTAGCGCCGTTACTGCGTGGCTGGTCGCGCGGCAATTGACGCACCAGTCGTTCCTGATGGTGCCCGGCTTCCCCTCACCGGTGTCCGTCGAGATGATCGGGCAAACCGTGCTGATCGGCGTCATCTGCGCCTTCGTCAGCATTATCGTCATGCTCGCAGTCGCATTCTCGGAACGGTGCTTTCAGCGCATCATGGTATTCAAGGGATTCGTACGGCCGATCCTCGGAGGCGTGCTGCTCGGCGGTCTTGCCCTGCTGACGCCGACCGTGCTGGGCGCCGGCCATGGCGCGATGCAGATCCTTCTCGTCAGCAATCCGACATGGCTCCTGCTCACCACGACTATCGTGTTCAAGATTCTTGCCTCAGCCATCTCGCTCGGCTCGGGCTTCCGTGGCGGTCTGTTCTTCGCTTCACTACTGCTCGGCGCGCTGATCGGGCAGCTCTACAGCATCGTGCTGACCGGCCTTCTTCCTACGCTCGCCCTGCAACCGGGCACCGCTGCCATTGCCGCGCTGGCTGCGCTGGGCACCGGCGTGCTGGGCGCGCCGTTCAGCATGGTCTGTCTCGCGCTTGAAATCACCGGCGACTTCTCCGTCACGGTTGGCGCGGTAGTCGCATCATCGGTCTGCGCGCTCATTGTCCGCGAGCTTTTCGGCTACAGCTTTGCGACGTGGCGCTTCCATTTGAGGGGCGAGGTCATCCGTGGCCCGCAGGACATCGGCTGGGCCAGACAAATGAGCGCGGCGTCCCTGATGCGCACGGACTTCGAGAACGCCCCGACGACGATGCCGATCGGCGAGGCGCAAAGGCTGTTTTCGCCGGCGCTGGTCCGGCAGGTCGTGCTGCTCGATCCCAACGACGCTTATGCCGGCATCGTTCCGGCCGCGACGCTGCATTCGGTCGCCAACCGGGACGACGAGCCGCTCGGATCACTGGCGCAGCAACAGGATGAATGCCTGCTTCCGACTACGTCGGTTCGTGAGATCCTGAAAGCCTTCGAGCGCAGCGAGGCAGACGTCCTAGCAGTCGTTGACCGCGGCGACAGTCGCATAGCGATCGGAACGCTAAGCGAATCCCACGTGCTGCGCACCTATGGCGAAGAACTCGAGCGTCGGAACCAGGAATTGTTTTCCCGGTAGACGGTCAAAGCCCGGGTTTGAGCATGACCTTGGCCGGAAAGCCGCATCGCGCTTTTACGGCCGCAAGTCCATGTCGATACGCACGAAATCGCCGCGATAGGTGACCTCGCCGAGATAGATCACTGTACGGTCGCTGGTTGTGAAGACACGACGGACTTCGGCCACGGGCGAGTTGAGGGGCACGCGAAGCAGCCGCGCCGCCTCGAGATCCGCGGTGCCGATCGTAAGCGTCTGACGGGCGCTGGCGATCGCGGGATCCCTGAGATCGTTGAGGATCGGGATCACGGTCTCGTTGCGAAAGCGCTTTGGCGACCTGCGAAAGATCTTCTCGTCGAGATAGATGGAAATGACGCAGTAAGGCTGCTTCTGGCGTGAGTGCAGGCGGCGCATAATGACGTATTTCTCGGCCGGCTTGCCGTCTTCGGGAAGCAGCGGCGCATCACTGCGGCTTTCCGAGATGTTGATGATCTCCGGCGAGGTGTCGCGGTACATGTCCGCAAGGTCCGACAGCGTAGTCTCGACCTTGAGCCAGCGATCCTGCCGCAAAGAGCCCGTGACAAACGTGCCGCGTCCCTGCTGGGCCCCGATGACGCCGTCGCGGGCAAGCAGCTCGACCGCCTGGCGGATCGTGACGCGCGACACCCCGAACTCGGCCGCAAGCTCCTCATTGGCTGGCAGGCGAAAGCCGCGGGTCCAGGTGCCGCGCGCAATCCGCTGGCGGAAGATGTCGGCAATCTGCGCGTATTTGGGGACGTGACTGTCGGAATTCAATTCCATCTCGCCTCCGGAAGATCAATGAACCGATCAGGCCATGACAAGAGCTGCACCGCGCTCGCCGATCATCAGGCTGGTCGCGTTGGTGTTGGCCGAAGTGATCTGCGGCATCACCGAGGCATCGATCACGCGGAGCCGCTCGACGCCGCGCACGCGCAGCTGCGGATCGAGCACCGCTCGCTGATCACGGCCCATGCGGCAGGTCCCGACACAGTGGAACACGGTGCCACCCGTGTTGCGCGCGAAATCCCACAGCCCGGCATCGTTCCTTGCTGCGTCTCCCGGCACCACCTCGACGTCCCACAGCGGACGAAACGCCTTCTGTTGATAGATCTCGCGCAGTATCTTCAGGCCCGCAACGATGGTCTTGCGATCGGTCTCCTCAGCAAAATAGTTGGGCGCGATCCGCGGCTGCTCGAACGGATCGGTCGAACTGATCGCAAGCCGGCCGCGCGACTTTCCGTGGCATTGCCAGACCGAAGAAGTAAATCCGGAATAGGTGTGAAGGGGCTCACCGGGCTTGTCGACCGACAGTGGCATCACGTTAAACTGCACGTCTGGCCTGCCGCCGACGGCGTATTCGGTGCAGGCTGCGCCGCCCACCTGCCCTGCGCCGACCGTCAACGGGCCGCTGCCTGCCAGCATCCACTGCAGGCCCATCTTCGCAAGCTCGACCGGATTTCGGACCTGATCGTTGAGCGAGATCCGCTCCTTCAGGCGGACGATCAGCCGGGCTTGATAGTGGTCCTGAAGATTTGCGCCGACTTCCGAAGCATCGGCAACGACGGTGATGCCGAGCTTGCGCAGTAGATCAGCCGGACCCACGCCGGAAAGCTGAAGGATCTGCGGCGACTGCAGCGCCCCGCCTGACAAAATGACCTCGCGATCCGCTGTCGCGCGGTGCACTTGTCCCTTGCTGATCCATTCGACGCCGGTCGCGACGCGTCCGTTGAAAACGACCTTGCTGACATGCGCATGGGTAACGATGGAGAGGTTTCGACGGCCGGCAATCGGTTGCAGAAACGCAGAGGCGGAGCTGGTCCGCCAGTGACGCCCGATGCCGAGCTGGTAGGTGCCGACGCCGAGCGTGGTTGCGCCGTTGAAGTCCGGATTGCGTGGCAGGCCAAACTGCGCGCCTGCCTCGACCCACGCCCTGGACGCCGGATTGTCATTGCGGAGATCAGAGACCTCGAACTCGCCGAAGCCGCCGTGAAACTGGCTCTCGCCTCCGCGGTAGCGTTCGTAGCGCCGGAAATACGGCAGGACGTCACGATAGCTCCAGCCATCGGCGCCAAGGCGTTCCCAGTCGTCGAAATCCTCGTGCTGGCCGCGGATGAAGATCAGGCCGTTAATCGACGAGGATCCGCCGAGCACACGGCCGCGCGGCCAGAGGATGGAACGGCCGCCGCTGCCTTCCGACGGCTCCGTCCTGAACAGGCGCGAGAAACGTTCGTTGTAGATGGTCCGATAGTACCCCACCGGAAGCCTGAGCCAAAAATTCCGGTCCGATCCACCGGCTTCCAGCAGCAGCACGCGGCAGGCGGGATCGGCTGACAACCGGTTTGCGACCACGCAGCCGGCGGAGCCCGCGCCGACGATAATGTAATCGTAGCCCTGCGGTGACATCACGCGGTCCGGTACTGTTCGATCGACGCAAGATCAGGCGTGAGCCCAAGACCTGGCGCGTCGCCGAGTTCGATCGCACCCTCCCGGACATCAAGCACGGGGCCACAGAAGCGATCGCGCAGCGGGTTCTCATTGCAATCGACTTCCAGCAGCCCGTCGCCGCCGATGCCGGCCAGAAGATGGGCCGATGCGAGAAGTCCAATGCCGGCACCAAGATAATGCGGACAAAACATCTTGCCTGACTGCAGGATATCGCGGGCGATGCCCGCGCACGCCGAGAGTCCACCCCATTTCGCGATGTCCGGCTGGACCACGCCGAGAACCGGCTCACCCAGCACCTCGGCAAATCCGGCGTGGCTGGCGATGTTCTCGCCCGCCGCGAGCGGAAAGCTGATTAACTGGCGGAGCTGCTTCCACTCCTGCCGCGGGCGGTCGGCGCGGATCGGCTCCTCGAGCCAGCCAAGGCCGAACGCCTCCAGCTGCGGAGCAAGCTCAAGCGCCTGCGCGATGGTCCAGCCTTGGTTAACGTCAGCGGCGAGCAGGCCTTCGCCAACAAGCCGCCGCAGGGCCGCCAGATTGGCACGGTCGGCCACCGGATCGAAACCTATCTTCAGCTTCAGGGCGCGGTAGCCACGCGCGAGGGATGCCGCTGCGGCTCGCTCTGACCCTGCGGGATTGATGCCGCTGGCATATACCTTGATCCTGTTCCGGGATCCGCCGAGCAGTTTCCACAGCGCAACGTTCTGGCGGCGCGCGTGGAGATCCCAGATAGCAAGATCGATGCCGGCGATAGCCTGCGCGAACGGACCCGCTTCGCCGGATTGTAGCGCGAGCACCGAGGTTCCCTGCGTCAGGCGCTCGAAAGCAGCTGATGGGTCTTGCGCACTAAATCCGATAAGGGCTGGCGCGAGAACCTCGTTGACCAGCCGAACACGGTGCTCGGCGCCCGGCGCCGGAAAATTGCACCACACCTCGCCCCAACCCACGTAACCGTCCGTATCCTCGACGCAAACGAAAACGGCAGGCCGATCCGCCATCCGCCCAAACGAGGTGATGACGTGTGTCGTCAACGGATAGCGATAGCCGAAAGCCTGGACGCTGCGAATGGTGAAAGGCGACGATGTCATGCTCAGAAGGCCTGCGACGCCTATGACCAAAGGCGCTCTTGTATGGTCATCCTATTTATAATATGACCCTTGGAAATATCAACCGCTATCCGGGTGGACGCGTCGAATGAACGGAGCTGGCGTAAGACGCTTTGGTCTCGGATTGATTCCGTGGATCGGTGCAATCCTGCTCTGGTACGCGGTGCGCTGGAGCGGCTTCGTCAACGTCTCGCTGATCCCCGCCCCGCACCAGGTCGCCGCCAAGTTCTTCGAGCTTCTCACGAAGGAAGGCCTCCTCGTCGACATCTTCGCCTCGACCAGACGCGTCTTCTTCGGCGTCGCGCTCGGGATTCTTGCAGCGGTGCCCGTTGGCTTCCTGCTCGGCTGGTATCGCCCGGCCCGCACCTTCGCCGACCCGATGATCAACTTTTTCCGCGCGCTGCCACCAATCGCGCTGATCCCGCTGGTGATTGTCTATTTCGGCGTGGACGAGGTCGCAAAACTCGTCATCCTGCTTTACGCATCGTTCTTCTCCGGCGTGATCGTGATGTATGAAGGCGTTTCGCAGATCACGCCTCTCTACATCCGCGTGGCGCAGACCCTCGGCGCCACTCAGGCGGAAATCTTCCGCAAGGTCATCATTCCCCTCACCGTCCCGCATATCCTCACCGCGCTGCGGGTCGCATTGGGCGTGGCCTGGGCAACTCTCGTCGCGTCTGAGCTGATCGCGGCCCAGCGCGGACTTGGTGCGATGATCCAGAATGCCTCCACCTATTTCCTGCTCGATGTCATTTATGTTGGCATCATCTGCATCGGCCTGATCGCTCTGCTCATGGACATGATCCTGCGCAAGATCACGGCGCGGTTGCTGGTGTGGCAGGATCGGGTCATCGCATGAAGAAGCGTGCGCAGTTCGAAAAGGTTTCGTTGTCATTCGAAACTCCGAGGGGCCGCCTCAACGTCGTCGAGGACGTAAGCTACGACATCAACGATGGGGATTTCATCGCGGTGATCGGCCCCTCCGGCTGTGGCAAGACCACGATGATGAGCATGCTCGCGGGTTTCCAGAGGCCCACGACCGGCAATGTGCTGTTCGACGGACGTCCCGTCGCGGGCCCCGGGCCCGAGCGCGGCGTCATCTTTCAAGAATATGGCGTCTTCCCGTGGCTGACCGTGAAGCAGAACATAGCTTTCGGCCTGAAGCTCAGCGCCAACCGCGTCCCGGCCGGTGAGCGCGATGCCATCTGCGATCACTATCTCGGTCTGATGGGATTGTCCGACTTCGCCAGCTCCTATCCGAAGCATTTATCCGGCGGCATGCGTCAGCGGCTCGCGATCGCGCGTGCCTATGCCGTCAAGCCGCAGTTCCTGCTGATGGATGAGCCGTTCGGTGCGCTCGATGCCCAGACCCGATCCAACATGCAGAACCTACTGCTGAAAGTGCTCGAGACCGAAGGCAAGACTGTCATGCTAATCACCCACTCCGTGGAAGAGGCGATCTACCTCGCCTCCCGCATCGTGGTGGTGACCGCGCGGCCGGCACGGATCAGGGAGATCATCGACGTGCCGTTCGCCTATCCGCGCGATGAATCAATCCAGGAGCGGGCCGAATTCGCCGAGTTGCGAAGCTACATCAGGCAGCTCGTCATGGACGAGTATCGCGCGCAGCAGGCGCAAATGCGTCCGGCATCATTCTCGGAATAACAAACAAAACGGAGGATACCATGGACCGCAGACAATTTCTGACCACGACGGCGGGCCTTGCGCTCGGCACCTTCACGGCCTCAGCACCGGCGATCGCGCAAGCGAAAACGAAAGTCCGAGTCGGCTATCTGCACACTGTCGCGGTCGACGGCCAGATCTGGACCGGCATGGATCGCGGTTCCTTTGAAAAGCAGGGCCTCGATCTCGAGCTGCGACAGTTCAACACCGGCCTCGAGATCTTCCAGGCGCTGATCGGCGGCAGCCTCGACGTACTGGCCACCGGCGCCGTGCTCTCGAACTTCCCTGCCCGGGGGCAGGGCAAGGTGTTCCTGATCAACGACATTGAGGTCGCGACCGCACAGCTCTGGGTTCGCGGCGACCAGGGCATCAAGTCGTTTGATGACCTGAAGGGCAAGCGGATCGCGACCGCGACCGGTACCACCGCGCATGTGTTCCTGGATACCGCGCTTCGCGCCAACAAGGTCGATCCGAAGGAGGTCGAACTCGTCAACCAGACCATGCCAGCGGCCGTGACCGCCTTTATCTCCGGCGCGGTACCGGCCGTCGCTCTTTGGGTACCCTTCAACGTCACGGTTCGGGACAAGGTGCCAGGGGCGGTCAAGCTCGCCGATGCGTCAGCCTACTATCCAAAGGCCGCTATCATCGGCGGCTGGGCGGCGGCCAACGATTATTCCGAACCAAACAAGGAAACGCTGGCGAAGCTGATCCGTGGCTGGGCGGATGCGAATGACTACATTGTCGCGAACAGCAACGAAGCGATGGAGAAGCTGCAGAAGGGTCACTATAGCCAAACCCCGCTGGCCGACATCAACGAATCGTTCAAGGCCCAGAAGATGTTCACGTCCAGGGAGTGGAAGCGAATGTACTCAGACGGGACGGTCACCAACTGGCTGCAGCAGTCGACAGATTTCTTCATGGCCAACGCAGGCATCAAGGACTCCACGCCGGCAACCAAATATTTCGATCCCAGTCTGTATCTAAAAACAATCGTGTGATCTGATCGCGGAAGCTGGCGGCTCCCTTGCAAGGAGCCGTAGCACCCGCGCTCTCTTCATGTTGAAAAGGCTTTCGTTTCGAAAGCTGATCAGTCGATGATATGGGGTCCCTTTTAGTTGAAGCGTACTGGCGGCGAACCGCCTCCGTTTGCATGACACTGAGCGATCCTGCGGCTTCATTGGCCCTGCTCATCACTGTAGGACCGCTGTTGCCCCTGTTTCGGCCGTCTCGTTCGAGGCCAAGCAACGCTGCGCCCGGCCGATCTGGAAGTACAGGAACTGTTCATTCGACGGCTATATAGTCGCCACCTAGCTTCTACGGCCGTTCTGCTTAACTCAGGCGAAATTGATCCGAAACGCACACAGGGCGCTTCTCGCCAAGCATCCGCCACCCGGATTTTGTGGAATAGCAAGCCGACGGATGCTCCGTCCTTCAAATAGTCATCAGATTGGGCGCCACTTTCCGCCGCTGCGCTCGTCTTCAGGAGCGGATGGCGTCGATCGCGTGAGCTATCAGGACCGCAACGCTGGCCGCGATTATGATCACTAACAACCAACTGATCACGTTCGTCTCCATCAACATTATGGAGTGAACGCGCTCAAACGCGCACAGTCAAAAACAAGTCGCCGAAAAGCTTAATTTCAGCGCGGGGCTGCGGACTCAAGGCAACTCTTGCGTCCGCAGTCGGTCCTATCGGCGTAATGCCCGTAACCGGGTCTCAACCGGCCAGATTGACTGGGTCTCTGTGCAGCGCCCCCTCGCTTCCCAGCGGTAGAAAAGCAGAATTGTTCCGGCATCGGAACAGAATGCCCGGTTGGTGGATTTCTGTTCTACCGAAATTGCGTTTGCAAAAGAGACAAAGCTGCGGCAGAATTTTTGCTACCGGGGCTGGCTATATATTTCACTTGGTGTTTTTAACCCGACTTCATTTGACGACGCGTGAGCCGCAGCGAGTTAACCTCCCGCTGCGGCCTTCGCCGCACGGCAGGCCAGCGTGAACCGGTGAGCGCCCCTCAAGGTACGCGCTGTCGTCGAGGCCTCATAGACGGAGGACCTTGAGAACGGCTCAAGCCGTACCCCAGCCGCAGCTTTCCCGTCTGCTCCGCTCAGGCACTACCATCAATACTGCTGATCGAAGTTCGCAAGGGCGGCTCGCCCTGGGCATTTAGCCATTGGGACAGTTGGCGGAGAATCGATGCCGCTTGCACGAAAGGGGTGGCATCCGCATTATGGTTTTGCTGGCGGAAGCGAATCTACCGTGGCTCTGAAGAACCCCGACGCTATTGCGGCAATCGGACCGCGCTCCGGCTTACTCACGGCGACGAAGCGGCACGAGCCATGCTGGTCGGCGGCATGAGCCTGGCCGCGCTGATAGAGGCGATGTTCTCCGCGCCGATGCGACATCGCGATGCCATTCGATACGTCGCGTCTGCCTTGGACGACTTCGCCATCTCGCCGGAACCCGGCCCGGTCTGGCACCTTCGCTACGTATATGAAAGTCATGGCTCGTTTCGTGTTGTCGATATGGAGATTGCGACCCCAACAGGCACGCTGTCCAGTAAGGATGTCTGGCTACGTCTGCCCGTCTAGCTACCTTGCCACCTCTGCAATGTGGCCAGTGCTGTCGACGATTAGCGAGCGCGCGGTACCTTCTTGACGGCCTTGTAAGTCTTGATCTTTCCGGCCGGCACTACCTCGATCTGCGAGCAGCCTGCGGCGCGAAGCTTAGCGACAATCTCCTCCGACGTCAGGCACAGCGCAAACGAGCACGGCCAAACCGCTATGAGGGCAGCCATGACGAAAGATCGCAGCACTTGCCCTCCTTGCGCGCACGCCGCCATCGGGAGGCTCCTTAGCTTAGCCGCCGACCGGCCCCGACAACGTCTCCAGTCCCGCCTCTATTGCCGCGATGTCCTGCTCGATCTGCGCAATCGACAACCTGCAGTCAAAGCCCACCCAGGCTTTCAGGTCTCCGGCAAGTCGCCGGCGATGGATCCTCAGCTCTTCAAGCGACTGGCGGTCTTTCACTCTTGCGTAGCCATCCACAATCAACTCAATTGCACTCGACATGACGCTACTCCACAAAACAATTCGGATCTAATCGAATGAGCTTAGTGCAAGCCGCGCGGTCGGCGCAACTTCTGCGCTGGCTCCTACAGATGGCCCCTCCGCCGGCTCGCGCTTCAGCCAATGGAGCGGCTGGGGAACAAGAACAGCCAGAGAGCGCCTCGAATGCCCAACCAGGCCGCCGTCAAAATCGGTCACGATCATTGACGGGTTGGCATTTCACTCAGCGTCCGACGGCAAACCCTTCGAATTGGTTTTTTGTAGCTTTTCCCGATCGGAGGCGTCAAACTTGCGTCCATTGAGAACGTATTTTTTTCATGGGACATTGCGATGGGAAAACCTGCCGTTTCCCGTGACGCCTTCCGGGGGCTATTCGCTTTCTATGCGGCGAAGGCTCATCACGACCACAAGCCTGAGGCCGGACATTCCCTTTTGCGGACGTTTGGATCTGCGGACGATATACCCGATACGCTGCTGCAGCAGTGGTCGGACAGAGCTGAGTTGCTCGGCTCCGAAACCGTTGGTCGCTTAATGGATCCACGCGTCCGTCAAATCACGAACGGCAACGCGCAATACGACCATGCCAGCGACTTTCTTCACACGCTGCTGAGAGACCTCGCGCAGAAAATGCAGTGATCAAACCGCCATGCCATTGGCGCCACAGTCGTCAGACGCATAGACTTGGCACCTCTTTTCCTGCGCTTTTGATCGACTTGGACTTCATAGAAAACCATCTGGCCTTCAGCCAAGCTCGATGAGCCGGCGCGCCCCACTGTGCTAGGCATCCATACCGCCGTCATCGGGCTGGATGCAGCCGACCCACGCCCGGTCAAACCACTGCACTGTGTCTGCTGCCACCTAGCCGACGATCGCAAGGCCGTGTGAAATAGTTCACAGATTGGGAAAGAAAAGCTCACTAGCATGCAGAGAGCGGCGGAGATGCTCCGGCCTACTGTTGCTCGGTCCTGCCCATCTCGCTCGATGATGAATTGTTTGTCGTTTCACTCCCGGAAAGCCGACGACGATGATTGACGACGATTTGGTCCGGGCACATCGCAACAATATTCAACGCTACCACCTGTTATTGCAAACCACTCTGACGGAGTTCGAACGGCAGTATGTCGAAAGACGTCTCAGCGAGGAGCAATCGAAGCTGGATAAGCTAACGACTCGTGTTCAAGCAAAGCGAGACGGCCAATCGGCTACAGATCACGCGGGTTAGGGCACCCGATGGGGCACACGGGTTTGCTGTTAAGGGCTGCGGCAGAAACGCTTGTGCGAGTAGCTGCGGAGCTTCAGCATTCCGAGCCAAGACAACTAGCCAAAGCACGGCAGCACCACCTAACACTTGCGTCCGCCCTTCGGTTGCGGTTGGATCGTCTTTTTAGGATTTAATCCAATGGCAATCCAACTGCTTGTGGCGAAGGTTCTCAGGGACGAGCTATCTCTAAGAGGCATTCGGTCATTAAGCGCTGAAGATTCCGAGGCGATTGCTGCTCGCATCTTCGAGCGGATCACTGAGCTCGAGCTAGAACTTGCAGCGCGCGGCTTCAACATTCCCGCGAGCGGCGATGACCGGCCGACGTGACGAGCCGAGCGTCATGTCCGTTTACGATCCGCAATCGAGGGAGCTGGGGCGCACAAGAGCGCAAACTATTCGGCTCACGTTCTCGGAAATCGAGTAAATTCTCGAGAGGCCGTTACCGCCGTCAGCTTATGAGTTCAGTGCCTGGTGGGGAAATGAGAGTTCACGCAAAGCTGGGCACACGCAGGCCATGGCGTGGCTGCAGGCAGGCTTCGCGGCTAGAGTTTCTTTGAAACAGCGGGCGGGCGAATTCCATCGACCCTAACTGAAGGCTTTCACGTCGCGCCACCTTTGTGTCGAGCTTTCCTGCGCGTCCGGGCAGCGTCACTCCAGGGGGAAATTAATCCGAAGGCGGTGGACTGTTCTTGCCCTTCCCCGCAGCCCTTCGGCGCTTTTCATCCAGGGCCGCGTTCAAGAAAACGAGGTGCAGAACTGCATTTTTTGAGACAAAGTAGCTGCCGTTTGAACGCCCTATTCCTTGGGTTATCGCTCAGGCCGAATAGCGGCTTACTCAGCAGACGACGAAGACCTTTCCCGTATTGCCGATTTCAAGAACCGATCGGTTGGGGCTGCACTCCGAAACCAACAAGGCAATGTGCGCCATCGGTGGTACCGGACAGATGATCCAACAGTCGTCAACCACCAAGGTTGTGGTTGCGATCGAGAGGCCGCTGTAGCGTCACCGCATTGAGCAGCACCGTGGCTCGAGTCTAGCTCGGGGAAAGGCGTACGCCCGAGCTCCTAGCGTCCGGGGGGCGACGCCTGGGTAGGCGCCAGCTTAGCGGTCCCGGGAAGCTGTTGGCTATGCTCACGCGCGGTTCTCGTCGGTTTCGAGAGCTACTTTCTGGGCAAGCATGACGTCGCCCTGAGCCAAGCCACCTAACGGGACGAAGCAGTGCCCCGTTCCGAGCCGCCCGTATTCGTCTATCTCGTTGACGTTGGCGGACGTCCCACGCCGGATTCGGTATCGCTTCCCAGTATCGCATCCCACGACGTCGAAATATCCCTTCCTATCAAAGTCCGCCCTCTGCTGAGGCGAAAGCCAAGAACGAAGGAGGCGTAGCGCACGAGCGTAAATCGTTTTCTCGTCCTTGGATGCTTCATAGAGCTTCCCTATAGACAGGCTACGAAGGGACCACCGACTGACTCGAGCTAAGTTCCTCCACCTGGCCATCACCCACCGACTAGCCGCGGAAAAAACAATGTCTCTTCGGCGGTCGGATCAAATGTGGTGATCCTGGTTACCTCCTCCGGGCCGCTCCGCACCGCTGCGGTGTATCCTTTCGCGGTGAATTCAAGAAAACGTCTCTCCGCCTCCGCCAGAGCATCATCGCTGGAGTTGTCGAAGAAGTAGCGGCTGTCGCCGCTGTGATCCATCACGATCTGCGTTGCCATGCTGAGGCTCCCGATTGCACTTCGGAAGGAATGTGAAAGCGGACACCTCGTTCCTATTTTCGTGAGCGCCGACATATTTTTATGTCGTGCGCCTCACTAGGCGGGACTACGTATTTCGCCTGGCACGACGTGCCGGACAAGCGCTCGCTTCGTCAATGTCGTCACGCGTGGACCGAGCACGATTGAGGAACTGACAGTGCCCGAGCCTGAGCGGGACGAGATCCCACCAGCCGATATTCACCGGTGGCAATGCGGCTTGCCGACGGTGCGGCCTTTGGCAGCCGGCGCGATTTGGGCGAGACGCGGGCAGCAACCAAAACGGTCGCGGGGTTGGCCGGATGTGCCCAGTGCCATGTGAATACTTGCGCAGGGCGCGCGCCTGCGATGGAGAGATCCATCGCCAGGTCCGGGACGGCACCACTCAACCAGCAGCTCGGAGGGGCGGGCACCGTCCCGTTGGGCGCAACTTCTAGAGCCGGCGGCACCTGGAGGAGCACGTCGGAGAAACTGCCAGCGTCAAGATCGCGGCACGCGGATGGTGCCGCATTCTCACCGCACCTGCATTTCACCTCTGAATCAGGTCGATGGTTACGGCTCGCAAAAAGCGACTTCAGGAGCCGAGACCTGCGGCCGAGGGTTACCTTCCCTAATCGCATCAGCCGGAGCAAGAAGAACGAGTAAAAACGGTGGTCAAGGAGGTCAACCAGGCTAACCGAGATCCTCACCTTCTTTTCAGTCAGGTTGGACAGAAGGCCGGTCTCATTCCAGTGGCGATCGTGTCCTCCGCTTTTATAGGTCTGTGGATGCAAGGAAATCCGCGAGAGGCTCAGCGCATTGCTGACTTCATTGCTGGAAAGGCGGAGGAGGAAACGCTCATTTGATCCGCTGATCAATCAGGTAAGCGCACCAATCTCGCCCACCGGCTCCAGCTAATGACCTGCGGTAGGCCGCCAGGTGATTCCGGGCGGCACGTTCATGAGCTAGGGTTCGGCGTGACGTCGATCACGAGGCCGGCCTGGTCAGCCGCCGGCGGCGAGCCCGGCCGCCTTTGCACATCAGACAGGTCGATCAAATAGCCCGCGCGGCCGCCTGCGGCGGTGCTGCGGCCTCTCCGACGGACATGCAGGCTCTCCGATCTCGAGGGGCGGTGAGCCTTGTGGCCAGCGCGGCGCGATCCTGCGTGGGTCAGCGAGTCATGATGGCCGTTCGGCGAATAGGAAGGAATAATCACGAAGGTAGGAATTGAGCGCCCCAGCAATCAGCTTGCGGCCGCGATTAAGCGCTAGACCTACAGAGTGGGGACATCTCGAATGAACTCTCGCGCGAACCGCTGCCGTACCTCAGACGTCTCGCGCCCCTGCCCTGCGCTTTCAGGAACGTATGGCGTCAATCGCGTGGGCGATCAGGATCGCAACGCTGACCGCGATGATGATGACTAGCAGCCAAGTGATCACGTTCGTCTCCATCCACGTCATGGAGTGAACGCGCTCAATCTCACACAGTCAAAAACAACCCGCCGAAAGGCTTAACCTCGGCGCTGGGCTGAGGATTCAAGGCAACTCATGCGTCTGGATTCGGTCCTATCAGCTGAATGCAAGTAGGAGAAGAACACCAACAGCGCACGCTGCGAGCGAGAGTAAGAAAGTACCCACGGCCCCCCGAATCATTAGGGATTTGCAAGGAAACTTACATCATCCGGAGGCCAGCCCAAGCGGCCCAGGCGCTTATCGTCGCTTCCTTCCAAGAAAGAATGGCCCGGTGAACCGGCCCGTCCGAAGATGGCCCCTCAGCTCTGCTTCCCGTGCATGCGTGCCCTTGTCCCTTTGCTCTTCCGCCCGCGCTCGAAAAACCGCGTTCGGTAGGGAGCTCCTGGCACCTTTCCAATTTTGAAGGTTGCGAGCCCCGCCCTGCTGAGCCTGGACAGCGCCGCCGACCAGAACCGAAGCAACGGAAGCAAATAAAATCGGCCTAATCATTCTGCGCACTCCCTACCTGCAGCTGATTGAATCGCTACAAGGAAACTAGTGGCACGGCCCTCGGCATCGCTATCAGCCACTGCGGGCAGAGGACTCCCGATCGCTCTTCGATTGTAGCATGGCAGCTTGCTAACGTGAGCCGGCGGGCTTTGTGGTACATTTTCTGAAGCGAACTGAACCTTCACACTCTGCGCCAATACTCAGGAGTATCCGGGATTTTTGCTAATCCCGTCCCGGGGCTGGACGGATATCGAGCCGCCGGGACAAGGTATTGTTTGCCCGGCGGCCTTATTTAGCTTGTCGGCTCAGGCGAGCACCTGCCAGCGTGAACCGGCGGAGCTTCAAGGGACTTTTCCCCACCTACGACAAGAGGTAGCTCGCGCGCGTTCCGGGCTACTAGGAATCGATAATTTGCGAGGTGCTTACGATGCCGCTTTGATGGCGGCATGCGCGCTCGTCGATACACCAAATGGTCCCGCCACTATCCGCCCCGCAGCCCTGCGGAATGGCTGGCCGACGGCCATATGACCTGCAACATCCAATGCCTGAACGGCCGCTGTCATCGCAGGGCCGACGTGCGGCTCGATACACTCCCGCAGGATCAGCCGTGGTCGCGCGTCGGCTTGCGCCTGGTCTGCTCCGCATGCGCCGCCGCAGGATCTGTGCATATCGTCCCGAACTGGCATGACAGTCGCGGGCAAGTCAGGCCAAGCATGGGGGTTGAGGTTTTGATTCCGCAATGAAACTCGTGACAGAACGTCCCTTCGCTGATCCGGAAGTCGCCGCGCGTAAGCTGGTCGAACTTGCGGCCGCCATTCAGCCGGTACAGGACGGTCGCATCCACACTGAGAAGGTCAACTATCCCTTCCTCTACACGCTTAAGGGAAGCGGCACCGAGTTCGGCGCCGGCATCCGATACGCGATCGAGAAGGGCTGGCTAGAGCTGCACGAAAGCGGGACCTATGTGCGTCTGCTGACGCCGGGCGAGGATTTGCTGGCGAAGGCATGACCTGGTCCGCCGCGTTTGACGCGCCGATCGTGCTGCCAGACGGCGGTGAGATCGTGACATTGCTCGATACGGGCGAGTACATCTCTACGCTGCCGAAGAAGGAGCACGCCGCGCCTGAATGGTAAGCCGCGATGGAGGCCCTGATCCTGGTAGCCGAAGGCGGCGGCCCGACCATCTTCGCCCGGATCGGCATCATGCGGGCATTGAACCGGCACACGTTCCCGATTTTAACCCGAAGGGAAAGGAGCCGCATTGGGGGGCGGCGCAAGCTAAAAAGGGATCGCTGAACGTGTCCTTGCAACGGCAAATCGGCCTCTGCATCGGAGGTCCGCACCTGATCCGCAGCACGGGGACCGAGCGTCGGCGCTGCCGCCGATGCCGCCCATCGTGCGTGCGAGTTCACGAAACGCAATGAGATATATGGGAGCGGGTGTTACCGGGCTGAGGCCCGCCTCCGGGGCTTCTCGTCTCTAATCAGCGTGTCAAGTCTCTCCAGTTGACCGGCTAAACCCGCAAGGCTCTTGGCAATATTTCTCAATAAAAAGGCTCGGTTTTCGGAGGTATTGGGAGCTGAGGAAAGGGACTTGTACTGTTTTGCGAGATCCTTGCATTTGGAGGCCGTAATCATGTGGCTCTAATCCCTGCAATTGGCAATTGATGATTGATATCACACAGCCGCTACGCGCCATAACGTAGATGAAAGCTGATCGCCGCAACCTGTCGCCGTAATGGAAATGGTCACGCCTGAAGGAACGACAAGCGCCGGCGGACATTTGAGTCATCGCTGGCTCACGCCCGAGCTGGCGGAGCGGCCCCGGCCCTTAATCCCCAACCGACCCGAAGCCGGGGCCGTGTCTCCGCCCAGAAAGGCCCGCCAGCGTGACGGGCCGGGCTGCCTCTCCATCACCGGCACGAAGCCATTTCGCACCCCCGGCGAAATCTTCTTGAAACATAACAGGTCGACGTTGACCGTATCAAATACGGGGATGCCACATGCTAGTCCTGATGAACCTGATTTGGCGTCGGCTTGCCTACACAATGCTCATCGGTATGCGCTCTAAGCTCGTACGGCAGTAAGGGTTAGGCGGCTTTCGTCAGGAGGCCACGACCATGCCCAAAGAGATCGCTATAGCGCTCTGGTCCTTGGCTGCTGCCTGCGTAGTCGCATTCAGCATGGCAGCGCTGGTTGCGACCCACTAAAAACTACCAGCGTGAACCGGCCGCATGCCATGCCGGCGCCCAAAAAGCCGGCCCCTCAGGAGGATCAATCCTTTGAGGCCGGGAGTCTACGCTACGCTGCTCCGAGACACTGCCCGGAGCTGGAAGAAAACGCCCCCGGATTGCCGGTTGTTCCCGACGGCCAAATACCGCCGAAACCTATCTTTTCGCAGATGCACATGGCGTACGAGCTCTGCCTGGCGACGTCGGCAAGCAGGTCGCCTCGGGCCGGACCGGATCCACGAAATGAGGCACGACCGGTGCCGGACGCTAGTCATCACGAGATCGTCGCGTAGGGCTGCTCTCCCGGAACGGGACCGATTGGACCAAGCGCTATCCGTGGATTGCCGAGGCGGCGCTCAAGGAGCGGCAGAAGCATTTCATCATCGACGGCGAGGCGGTAATTCTCGGCATCGATGGCATCTCCGATTTCAACGCGCTGCATTCCCGCAAGCACGAGGTGCAGCTCTACGTGTTTGACGTTCTCGCCATGGGCGGGGATGACCTCCGGCAGCTCCCACTGCACCTGCGCAAGATAACCTCGAACGGCTGTTAGCTCGCCGGCCCGACGGAACGTCATTGGACTGTTGTTCAACGCCGGCCCGCTGTTCGGCCTCACCGGCGATATCGGCGTTGGACGTCGGCCGACCTGACGGCAAGGGGTTCGAGATAACTTAGCCCCTCACCCCCACCCCGTCTTTGCGGCCTTGACCGCAGCCATAACGCTCTCCTGCTAGACAGCTGTGGTAACACTACCGACCCTGTGCCGCGCGATCTCGGTATCCGACGCGCCAACCACGATTTACGATCGTGCCCGCACCACGGTCATATTCGGGATCACTGGCGATGTCCCGAGCGACACGCCATATTTGATACCTAGTTCAGCAGAGCCAAATAGCTCTCCCACATCATCCGCATGCGTCTCTCCCTTGTGGAAAATCCGGAAGTAGTAACGTCTCATCCGCCGCGGCCTTCGTCCTTTTTGCCGCGATCATGCCCACGTCTCGGGACGGCCGCACCTGTCGAAAAGGACAGGGTTCATCAAACAGCTACGCTACCGTCGCCGCCGCCTTACGTCACAACACGCGCGGAGACTTCGCGTCCTGCTTAGGAACGGCTGAAGCGGTATCAGCCGACCGCCGAATTCCTCTGATACGTTGTTTCTCTCCGGGTGGACTTCAGCCGATTCCAGTACAGGTGCTGCTTGTGCCCGCTCCTGGCAGGCGCTCATGCAGATTCGGCATCTTCGTTTGCCGCCACGAATAGTTTATTCCGCCGTCCTTGGCATCAGCCAGAGTCGATCCGAAACCAACGATAGCCATAGCCGTCGAGTTCGATCTCGCCACCCGCGGTGCGTTTGGTCGCATAGACTCGATTTCCGAAAACATCGGTCAGCTTGTCACTGCTTGGGATATCATCGAGCATCGTTTTGCACTCGTTCGGCCCAAGGTTGTGCAGGATGAGGACGGATTTGGCTTCGAGCGAATAATGCTGCACCAGAATCGAGGAGGTATCGGCTTGCGGCAAGCTGCAGGCACCCCAGCCTATCTCCGCGCAGGATTGCCGCACCTCGACGAGCCGACGCAGCCAGTTGAGCAGTGAATTCGTATCGCGCTGCTGCGCGGCGGCGTTGACTTGCTTCGAACCGAACTCGCCATCGGTGATCGCCGAGTGCAGCAGACGGTCGTTCGGTGCCGTCGAGAATCCGCCGTTGGGGTCGTCGGTCCATTGCATGCACGTTCGAACCGGCCACCGTTCGGGCAGACTGAGGTCGTCCCCCATTCCCAATTCGTCGCCGTAATAGATGACCGGCGTGCCCGGAAGACTGAACAAGAGGCTAAATGCCAGCTCGATCCGCCGGCGATCATTGCCCAGCATGCCCGCGAGGCGGCGGCGAATGCCTCGTCCGTACAGTTGCATTTTCGGTTCTGGTGCAAACGCCGCATATACTTGATCGCGCTGCTCGGGTGGCAGGCGGCCCAGATCCAACTCATCATGGTTGCGCAGAAACTGGGCCCATTGGGCCGACTGCGGCAGCTTCGGAACTGTGGTCAGACATTGCCGCAAGGGCTCGGCTCGCTCTTCCGCAAGCGATAGAAACAGGTGCTGATTGACCAGGAAGGCGAACAGCATGTGGATGCGCGAGCCGTCGCCGAAATATCTCGGGAGTTCGGAGGCGCGCACGTTGGCTTCCGCCAGCAGCACCGAGTCGCCCTTGCGCCACGACAGGAAGTCGCGCATTTCGCCAAAGAACTCGTAGTGACGTTTCGGAGATCGGTTCGGACGGACCTCTTCGACGACGAACGGGGCCGCATCGATCCGGAAACCGGATACACCGAGCTCCAGCCAGAAGCCGAGAATCTTGAAGATTTCCTCGCGAACGGCGGGGCAGGTGATGTCGAGGTCGGGTTGATATTGAAAAAAGCGATGATAGTACCAGGCTCGGGCGCGCAGGTCGTAGGTCCAGACGCTGGATTGAAAGCCAGGGAACACAACCCCGTCTGCGCTGTTCTCCGGCTCCGCGTTCGCCCATACATAGTATTTTCGATAGGGCGATGCAGGGTCGGCTCGCGCCTGCTGAAACCACGGGTGCTGCTCCGAAGTATGGTTGATCGGCAAGTCGACGATCAGCCGCAATCCGCGGAGTCTCGCCTGATGGCTGAACTCGACAAAGTCACCAAGCGTGCCGAGGGCCGGCGCCACATTGTAGTAATCTGTGACGTCGTAGCCGTGATCGAGCCCCGGACTGGGATAGAACGGAAGCAGCCACAGGCAAGTGACCCCCAGCTGGGCGATATGATCCAATTGCTCGATCAGCCTTGCGAAGTCGCCGATGCCGTCGCCGTTGCCGTCCTTGTAGGTGGCGACGTTCAGGCTGTAGATGACGGCATTCTTGTACCAGAGATCGAGCAATCTTCCCGTCCACAGCTGCGGCGTCGCCAATTGCACAAGGCGTCAGAGAGCAAGCTGACGCCTCGGATCACAACCGGCCAGATTGCCACTTGTTCCCCCACCGCAGCGAGCGTGCGCCGGGCGCACTCCAGTCGCGCCAAGATGTAATTTCGAAGCGATCCCGTCTTCCGATTTTGCTCCGCACGCATTGCGTTTGGATCGCGGGTTGCCGCCGTTACGGAACGCGTATCCCTCAAGGCCGTTGCTTGCTCTCCAATCCGCCTCGTCTCCGCGGAACATTGGAGAAGAGCCTCATGCGCATTGCCCAGATTGCACCCTTGGCCGAGAGCGTCCCTCCCAAACTCTATGGCGGCACCGAAAGAGTCGTTGCATGGCTCGTCGATGAACTCGTGGAGCTCGGACACGAGGTCACCTTGTTTGCAAGTGGAGACTCAAAGACCCGCGGCGCACTTCACCCCGCATGCGCTCGGGCACTTCGCCTTGGTCGACCGCGAGTAGATCCGTATGCGGCCTACGCCGTTTTGCTGGAAGCGGTGTCGCAGCGGGCCAGCGAGTTTGACGTCATACACGCCCATATCGATTGGCTGCATTTGCCGTTGCTCACCCGATTGCGCCTGCAATTTGTCACGACCTTGCATGGACGTTTGGACCTGCCCGGATTAGCCGACGTATTCCGGAATTTTCCGGAGGCCTGCTTCATTTCGATTTCCGACAACCAGCGTCTTCCGTTAGCCGGTGCGAACTGGTGTGGCACGGTGTATCACGGGCTGCCGGAACAGTTGCTTCGTCCTTCATACGGTCCCGGAATGTATTTGGCCTTCTTGGGCCGGCTCACCCCTGAGAAGGGCCCCGAACGGGCAATTCGCATCGCGCGTGCCGCCGGAATGCCGCTCCGGATGGCGGCCAAGGTGCCGCGAGGCGAGACCGGCTATTTCAAACGACAGTTGGAGCCGCTGATCGACGGGCAGGACATACAGCTCGTTGGCGAAGTCAATGACGCGGCGAAGCAGCCATTTCTTTCGGAGGCAGCGGCCTTGTTGTTTCCGATCGACTGGCCGGAGCCATTTGGGCTGGTGATGATCGAGGCAATGGCCTGCGGGACGCCCGTGATCGCCTATCGGTCCGGTTCGGTGCCGGAGGTGATCGACGAGGGAGTCACCGGCTTTGTTGTCGACAACGAGGCCGAAGCCATCGAGGCGATCAAGCGGCTGAGCCGAATAGATCGGCGCGCGGTGCGCCGGCGCTTTGAGGAGCGGTTTACCGCGAAACGAATGGCGCATGAGTACGTCCGCCGTTACCAGGACGTGCTGACCGCGAGACAATAAATATCCGATCCAACGGTTTGCTCTACTCCATGCTGGCTGAGGCGGTCAGAAACACTGACTAAGAGCTCACTACGACCGTCGTTGCGCTCCCGTCAGTGCCTGGCCCATTTCGAAGGGTTCGGCTGTCGTATACCTTCCCAGGGCTCCGTCTGCTTCGGGTCCAGGAGCGGTAATGCTTTAACGTTTCCGTTCGGCCGTCAGAAGCGAACACCGCGCTTTTACTAAGTGCGAGCGAGGCGGCGAGGTACGCTGGGCTCGGCGCGACGAAGTCCGACGAACTGATGGCCGATGGTCGCGGCAATCTCACAACAGCCGGACGGCCGGCTACGCGCGTCACCCCCCCCGCTCAGTCGCTGTTGTCGCCGAGTCTGGCGGTCGATCCGCCTCAGCTGTGCTAGCAGCATTCGGTTGGCCTCTGTCATGCGGACCAACAAATCTCCTGAATGATCGCCCGTCTAGCAACCGACAAGCGCCCAAAGATAGTGTGCGAGAACCCGCAGTACCTAAACCCGATCAGCCGGCCGTCGAACCGGAGGCGAGTGCCAAACTGCCCTGACGACTCAATGCCAGGTTAAGCCCGTCCACCGGCGGGATACGACCGGGTGAAGACGCCTCGTTGCTCAATCCGATCGTAACGAAACGTGCAGCCATGAGCGCGGACGAGGACTCCGGCCTCTGCAAGTGCGAGGGCACCATTGCCGCCGAACGCCTGTTCGATGTACCGGTCCCGAATTGTCACCTGCTGGTCCGCCCCGATATCTTCCAAAACGCTCGCCAGCCGGAGCAAGTAGTCTTCGCGCTGCTCCATGAAACGCCCGCTATCGTGAAGTTGGCTTGCCGCGCTCCTGCCGACCAATTCCGGCGTCGGACTATTTACCGGCCTTCAGCGATTTTGCGGTGTCCAGATGCTTTTGCAACGTATCTATTTGGCCGGAAGCATATTCTCCGGCAGCATCCTTACTTTTTGATGCCTTCTTGTACTCGGCGATATCCTTTTGGTGGTCTGCGACCATGTGAGCCGCGAACATTTTATCGAAGCCTGCGCCGGACATTTTTGACATCTTGTCATGGTCGGCTTTTTGCTTCGCATTCGGCCCGCTTGGTGAGTTCATTCCCAGTCCTTGGGCAGCATCTAAAGCCTCCTGATTGGCGGCAGCGTGATCTGTGGAAAGCATTCTGCCATATGACTTGACGGCATCACTTTGACCGTTCTGCTGCGCCAGCTCTCCCATGCTCACTTCAGCGAAATTGCCCTCGATTGCCTTCTTGAGGAACGTTTCGCTTTGCTTATCTTTCGCAGCTGCGTTGGCAATTGAGAGTGCCATCAAGGTTGCTGTCCCGAGCGACAAAAGCATTCTGTTCAAGGCAAACTCCTGTGGGTTGTTTGTCGATGAACACGCCAATCGTGAAGGAGGTTCCAATTGAGCACATCGGGCCGCGTTTAGTGCTGGCAAACCCTCTAGCGGTGCGGGCCCAGGTACTACCCCAGGATCTTCTCCGGATTCGAGCACTGCCAGCTCACAAACCGGCGAGAACGGGTTCAGGCACCAGTCCCACCACTCCGAGCAGCGAAGTGAAAAGCCGGCTCAAAGGGGCAGCATCAGCGTGCATCTTGAAGGAACAACTTGGAAGCACTCGGGCATCGGGCTGCCACCTAAGGTTCTCCCTAACCTCATTGATCGACTCCCGACGCGGTGCCCCTTGCGCCGAAGCCATTTCGAAAATCTCTCTCGGCTAGTACCGGTCTGCTCGGTGCACCAGTCTTCAAAGTCACCCGCTCCTGTCCGCTCACGCGCTCCGAACTGCAGACCCGCCTCAATGACTGCGACGTCCTTCTCGGCCTAAGCTATCCACCGCCGAAAACCCCTTGTGGCATTCAGGTCGACGGCAAGGCGCCGACCTATCTTTAGATCTCATTCCATTGCGATAAGTAGCGCTCAGCAGCAACTGAAACACGGCTCGAGCAGCCATGTATTGGGCTGCGGGTCGGCTTCGCTCGGCTCCGACCAACAGAACGTCTGTGCCTGGAGCTGAGACAGACCACCGCCAGCCGCGGCCGCGCCGGTGGATCCAAAGATCAAACAGAGCAAAATCGCCAACGGTCACGGCGCGAGCACCCTGAAACAAGCACCTGGAAAAAGACCGGACACATTACAAATCTGACAGGCCAACTTTCGGCTGATATCAGATTTCCAAGGCGTGATACGATTTGAAAATAGTTGAAGCTTAAAACATCCGTCTCCGCGACGATCTTCGGTAGCGATCTATATAGAATGCGACCGGCATCCGCGTCGCGCGCCTGCGATGGTTCCAGATTAATCCGCGTTGTCTCACCGAAAGCGCAAACTGAATGTCACCTTCCTCTACCGACAAGATCGCGCTCTTCATTGACGGAGCCAATCTCTACGCGACGGCGAAAACTCTCGGCTTCGATATCGATTACAAGCGCCTTCTGAAGGAATTTCAGAGCCGCGGGACGCTGACGCGGGCATTCTACTACACCGCGATCATTGAGGATCAGGAATACTCCTCGATCCGCCCCCTGATCGACTGGCTGGACTACAACGGCTACACGGTCGTGACCAAAGCGACCAAGGAGTTCATCGACGCCTCCGGCCGCCGCAAGGTCAAGGGCAACATGGACATCGAGCTCGCCGTGGACGCCATGGAGCTCGCCGAACACATCGACCAGATGGTGCTGTTCTCGGGTGACGGCGACTTCCGCTCCCTGGTCGAGGCCGTTCAGCGCCGCGGCGTGCGGGTCACCGTGATTTCCACGATCGCCAGCCAGCCGCCGATGATCGCCGACGAGCTGCGCCGCCGGGCCGACGTCTTCACCGACCTCGTCGAGCTGCAGGCCAAGCTCGGCCGAGACCCGTCCGAGCGCCCCGCTCCACGCGGTCGTGAAGCGCGTGGACACTTGCCAAAATTCTTGCAGGAACCGAAGGGAAACGACCCTCCCGGCTAGACAGTTAAGGATCGCCCGCATCGACGGACGAAGCATCACCGACATCCATGCTGCCAGCGACGCACAGAGACCAATTCCTAGATAAGGCAATGCAAGGCGCATCGGGTTTCTCCTCCGAGACGCGAAATATGCCTTAGCTTTGCATGTCTGCAGGCCGACGACTACGAATCTACGGTTATGCTGCTGCCATTCCCAGGCGAGGACTTGGTGGAGCACTCGACCGATCCCTCGGCTTGCTGCTTCTGAACCTGATCTTCGACGTACAAGAGCACCGCGCGCCGTGTGCCGTGGTCGGTTAGCTTTTGAAATGCCCTAATCAAGCGCAACATCTGTAGATCTTCGACACTGTTCGACAAGGCGAAAACCTCATGGAAAAACTTGGCAAGCAATGGGGAAACTATGCAGCGCTTCGCCTCGCAGTGGAACGCGGAACTTCGTCGCAGGTCAAGGTTTTCCGGTCGTGCTCGCGCTGCGCCTTGTCCAGGGCCGCCTGGGCCTTCGTGACCAACTTGTCGCGCCTGGCGCGTTCCTTTTGCCTCGCCGCCTCTTCCTTGCGGCGCTCGGCTTCGCGACGTCTCTGCTCGCGCTCGAACTCGGCGGTGGCCTTGCGGGCGGCCTCCCCGCTCAACTCAGGGGGCATGATGCTTTGGCGCGGCTCGGCTCTTCTTACGTACTCGCGGTCTCGCCGCCGTCGACGTCGGGCAAGTCTGCGTGCTCGGCGTATTGCCGCTCAAGCCCGCGGGACCGCCTGAGCACCACCCCTGGCTTCGACATGGTCATGGCGACCACGTCGGGATCGTCCGTCCCGTGGGCGAAGCCCTGATGGAAGAGATTGCTACCCGCGCCCCACGCCTCTAGCGCCGCCTTCGTGGATGGCGCGGCGATCGCAAGATCGTAAAATCCCAGCGAGGTCTGATACGTCTTGAGCTTTCGTGCCATGTCGCGCCCGCTCGCTGCTCGTCAGCGCCGGCGGGCGACCCACATTCCGAGCACGAATGCGACGGCGAGCGATTGCAGTGGCGCCTGGACGGTCGCTTTGCGGAGGCGGTCCGCCCAAACGATGGCGACATCCTTCGCGGGCTGGGCCGGTCGCCGGCGCGCCCCGGACATCTGCTCGTTGCCGTCCATATCGTTCGTCAGCCCGGAGGCTTCGGTCATTGCCGAGGCTTCCTTCAAATCTATATCCATGCGGCTCTCCTAGTCCGTTGTTAGGCAGTCTTCCGCTGCGGCTTGGCCGCCGGCTTCTTTGCGGCGGTCTCTTTCGCCGGCTTCTTGCCGGAGATCGGCATCAGCAACTCCTTCTGGCCGGCCGTCGCCTTCTTCGCATTCTTGGCCGGCTTCTTCGGAGCGTTGGTCTCTGCTGCAGCACCGCCGACGCTCTTGCGCAACGCGTCCATCAGGTCGACGACGTTCTCGCCGCGCGGACGACCCTTCGGCACGATCGGCTTCCCGGCGCGCTTTTGGTCGATGAGCTCGATCAGCGCGGTCTCGTAGTGGTCCTCGAACTTCTCCGGATCGAAGCGCCTCGCCTTCTGCTTCACGATGTGCCTGGCGAGATCGAGCATATCCTTGGTGACTTTGACGTCCTGTATCTCGTCGAAATACTCCTGCTCGCTGCGCAGCTCGTATGGATAGCGCAGCAGCGTGCCGACGAGGCCCTTGTCCATCGGCTCAAGCGCGATGATGTGCTCGCGGTTGGTCAGCACCACGCGCCCTATCGCGACCTTGTCCATCTCCCTGATGGTCTCGCGGATGACCGCGAACGCGTCGTGCCCGACCTTGCCGTCGGGCCGGATGTAATAAGGGCGGATCAGGTAGCGCGGGTCGATGTCGGACTTGTCGACGAACTCGTCGATCTCGATGGTGCGGGTGGACTCCAGCGCGATCTCCTCGAGCTCCTCCTTCGTGACGTCGATGAACTGGTCCTTCTCGACCTGGTAGCCCTTGATGATGTCCTCGTTGGGCACCTCGTCCCGGGTATCGGCATCAACCTTCAGGTACTTGATACGGTGGCCAGTCTGGCGGTTCAGCTGGTTGAAGGAGATCTTCTCGCTGTCGGACGTGGCCGGATAGAGCGCCACCGGGCAGGTCACCAGAGACAATCGCAGGAAGCCTTTCCAGTTGGCGCGCGGTGCCATGAACGCGGTACTCCGAAAGGCGGCGGGTGGATTCAAGACGATCGGCCGGCCATGGTTCCGACATCGCAGGTCGTCGGAATTCGTGATTTATCGAGAACGGGACTCGACTCTAACGTTCTTGATATGTTCTAATGCGGGCATGACTGACCGCCCCGCGAGCTGGCGCATGCCGACACCCAAGCAGATGGAAAAGATGGCCCGCCTCGTCGGCGGGAACGCCCCTGCCCGCCACGGACTGGCTCCCGAGGACGACCTGCCGTCGGAATACTGGCGGGCGCTTCTCGAGGATCCTCGGGTAGATGCGGCCAGCCAAGGGATCGGCGCTTCCGGTCGCCTGCTGCGGCTGAGCCAAATTCCCCGGCACTTGCTCAGGGTGGGCTGCCGGCGCTGCGCCAGGACGGTCGAGATTCAGAAGGCGGATGCCACCCGGCTCTATGGTCCCGATGCGGTCTGGCGGGATGTCGGTCAGCGGCTGCTCGACAAAACCTGCACGCAACGAACCGGTCGCCATGAGGAAGACGGCTGTTGGCCGTCCTACGACCCGACCTAGGCCCGACGCGGCCCATGGCTCCCAAACACCACCCCACGCCCCTCTCCGGCGGAGACCGCAAGGCTCTCGCCAAGGAGCTCGGGCGGGCCCGTGCGGTGACCTCGATCCTCGCCTCGCAGTCGGCTGACGCCAGGGCCAAAGGCGAGGCCCTGATCCGGACGGCCGACAAGCTCTTGTGCGAATCATGGAACGAGAAGATGTGGGCCGACGGCGGGCCGATCGATCCGTCGCCGAGCGTCGACCAGGGCATCAACGGCGGCTACTCGTGGCTCGAGATCGAGTGCTCGCGCTGCAGGACCAAGCGCGAGGTCGACCTAGCCACCTTGCGTCATCCGCAGACCACCTTTGTGCACGACCTGGCGAGCAGGCTCCGTTGTAGCAAGTGCGCCCAGGCCAATCGCCGGCCTGCAGCGACGCTGCTACAGTTGGCGCAGCGCCCCCGCCAGGCCGCACCGGAGACCTAACGCCATGTGCAACCTCTACTCCATGACGAAGAATGTCGACGCGATCCGGCGGCTGTTCGGAGCGCTTGACAGCCGCGTCGGCAATCTGCCGTCGATGCCCGGCATCTTTCCGGATTACCCCGCCCCGATTGTCCGCAACGGCAAGCCGGGACGGGAAATCGGCATGGCGCGCTGGGGCATGCCGTCCTCTTCGAAGGCGCTGATGGACGCCACGAAGAAGCGGGCCGAAAAGCTCGAGGCGAAAGGAAAGCCGGTCGACTTCAAGGAGCTCCTCCGGATGGAGCCGGACAGCGGCACCACGAACATTCGCAACGTCAACAGCTCGCACTGGAAGCGGTGGCTCGCTCCAGAGATCCGCTGTCTGGTGCCCTTCACCAGCTTTTCCGAATACGACACCATCGGAGGCAAGAAGGTGCCCGTGTGGTTCTCGCGCGACGAGAGCCGGCCGCTGCTCGCCTTCGCTGGCCTCTGGACCAGCTGGACCAGCGTCCGCAAGGCGAAGGAGGGCGAAATCACCGCCGACGTATTCGGCTTCCTCACCTGCGAGCCGAATGCAGAGGTCGGCCGCGTTCATCCGAAAGCCATGCCCGTAATCCTGACGACCGCCGAGGAGTACGACGTCTGGATGCGCGCACCCTGGGATGAGGCCAAGGCGCTGCAGCGACCGCTTCCGGACGGCGCTCTCAAAATCGTCGCGACCGGCGAGAAGGAAGACCCAGCGACCACGACGTAGTTCTGCACAGGCCTGCGGAACACGGGGCAAGGCCGAGCCCCAACGATTCGAAATCCCTGTCCCGTGCTAACCGCGCGGAACGACCGGGGGACGGAGGGATTCGTCCGGGCAGGAGCCATCTCTTATGCTGATGACACGGCAAAGACGGCCAATGATCCGGACCGTGCGTGGGTGGGCGATCTCGGTGCTGCAAGATGCTGGCGCCATCCGTGAGTGCGAGGAGCACGGCTGGATGCAGGAACGTGCCGACCCGCACGCGCGCGACAAAGCCTTAGAAATCGCAAGCCAGGATCCGGCGGCCGGACTGTCTCCGGATCAAGCCGTGGCCGAGATTTGGGACGTGCTGGAGTCAATCGGAGACACCTGCCCGGATTGCTCTCCCGAGGCCGGCTGACACCGAGCGCTGCTCATTGTAGCGACTATCCGCCGACCAGCCAAGGCAGGGCGTGCCTCCCAAGCCAAGCCATCGCCGCTGAACAAGCGAGCGAAATCAAGCTGGCCCAGAACCAAGAACGTCCGCGTGCGGCATTGATCGAGCGCAGATACAGGAAGGCTCCGAGCAACGTTCCATAATTCCTCCTGAAGTCTCCATTGAGTTTAGCTATCTTGGATAGCTCCGAAGAGGTTTCGTCAGCCAGGACGCTGGCTCCCATGTCGATTACCAGCACCCTATCAACCACTGTTTTGCCCGACGGCGCAAGAGATATTTCGGTTTTTCAAAATAGGCGCATTTCCGTTTGGATGTGTTTGGAGTACGCACTTGCGCTCGCACTCGACGCCAGGCGTCGCCGATAGAGCATTTTAAGATCGAAGCGTATGGAGGGCGGCCGTGATGCGCCTGAACCAAGACCCTTTCGGTCCGGCACCCCGTTGGGTTACGCGGCGATCGAGTCCGCCAGGACGTCCGCCCGGACTACGCGATTGCGGCCTCGGTGCTTGGCGGCATAGAGCGCCTGATCGGCCATGCGCATGACCTTGCCCAGATCCATTTCGCCATGGGATTGGGCGAGCCCGATGCTGATCGTCACGTTGGTCGAGGCACCTTCGGCAACGACTGCATGGGCGGCGCAGGCCCGCCGCAGATCTTCGGCGTACTGGGCAGCGCGCTCCTTGGACAGCCCGGTCATCACAACGGCAAATTCCTCGCCGCCATGCCTTGCCACCAGCATCTGCCTTCGCTCGGCGAAGGAGCACAACACCTGCGCGACCGCGACGAGCACTTTGTCGCCGAACTCATGCCCGAACTGGTCGTTGATCGCCTTGAAGCGGTCGATGTCGCACATCAGCACAGTGGTTGCCAGGTTCGCATCGCGCGCCTTGGTCAAGGCCGATTCGGCAGCCTGGTCGAAGCCCCGTCGGTTGAGCAGTCCGGTCAGCTGATCGGTGCCAGAGATGCGCTGCAGTTCGGCGCGCGTCAGCGCCAGCTCGCGCATGGTCAGCGCGGACCGGTAGCTCAGGGCCGCCGTCAGCAGCCCGGAAATCATCATGCTGATCAGGATGGACGATTTTGTCACGAAGCCGACGCGCACCAGCGCATCCGGATCCGGGCCGAATTGCAGGAGGCACAGGGACAACGTCAAGACCACGCTCAGGCCGACGCTCACGGCGGAGCGCCCCATCGTGTGGCGCAGCGCGTCCTGGTGCGTAATGATGTCTTTGGCCATGGCTTTGCCGCCGTAAAGCGGCCAGCATCCGTCCCCTCACCTTCACGGCAGGTTAAGGCACGCTCCGCTCCGCAGACGCCGTTAACGCCGATCTAACGACGAAGCTCAATTTGCGGTGGTAGCGCAGCGGCGCGGAGTCCTCGCTCTCAGCCGTGCTTCAGGGCCGATTTTACCTCGCTTGAGCCTGTGGAGCGCTACTTGCCGCTGAGCGACAGGCTGATGCGAGTGACGATCTTGTCCCAGTCGCGCTCTTCGTCCGCGGGATAGTTGATCAGGACGCAATGGACCAGCCGCCCGGAGAAGTTGCAGCGGTTGTACCAAACCTTGTCTCCCTTGTAGCTGGAGACCGCGAAGAATCGCGGTGTCACTCGCCTGTATTGAATGCGTGGAGGCGGATGCTTCTTTGCCAGAAAATCAGCGGGAGAATCGTTCTGGACGTTGGGCGCGGCCTGGATCGTGAGGTCTGCGCGTCCGTCGGCGGTGCGGAACCGTTGCCCGTACCCGTCGGGTCGACCCGCTGCCTCGGTGAAGATCGAGGACGGAAAGTCCACGGAGGTGCCGCTCTCGGGGATGTTGTATCTGGTCCATCTGACCGGCTGGGCCGAGGCCGCCAACGTCGAGGCGGCAAGTGTCAATGCGAGAGCTGCCCACGTCGATTTCATCGCGCTCCTCCGGGATCACAGAGAAAAAGCGGAGAAGGTCAACTACGTTCCAAGAAACCCGCTGCTTTAAAAGCACCCGAGCTACTCGCCTTCCTCGACGGGATCATTAGTATCGAGCCATCTCGAGAATCTCGGCGAGCATCTGCCGCCCTTGGAGAACGCGACCGCGACAGTTCCTCCAGGCTCTTCGGCCTCGTGGTGTTAGGCAGCGCGCAGCGGGGACGTTGGACGACCGAGCCAGCCGACCTCTTCCGCCTGGCACCTCGGACACCTGAACTGGATTTCGCGTTGCACGGAAGCGGACTTTGGGATGTTCGCTGCCATGGGCCATGCGCCGCATCGGGGACATTTCTCGAGCAGGGTTTCCGTTTCTATCATCGCACTCGCTCCTCCCCCTATACCACCGCTCGCCAACGCTCGGAGGCGACCCACGTTCCGGGCGATCCAGAGACGAGACACGGAACGAATCAGCGTGACGACGTTGAATCGCCATGTGTGCTGTGGCGTTGCGTCAGTCTCGTTCGGGAGTATCGCGTGTCCACGGCGCCGTCAAAGCTGCCATTCCTGGTTACATCGAGCCGTGTGATCCCACGTTGCGCGAGAGGCCGCCGCGCGGCGAAGACTGGGTCTATGAAATCAAGGCCGACGGCTACCGCGCCCAGCTGCATCTGCGAGATGGGGACGCCAGAGTCTATTCGCGCACCGGCCTGGACTGGACCGAACAATTCTCCTCGATCGCGGCGAGCGCCGACCAACTCAAGGCAAACAGTGCGATCATCGACGGCGAGGCCGTGGTGTACGGCCATGGCGGCCTGCCGGACTTCCAGCAGCTCAGGCGGGAGCTCGGCCCCAAGCGCAGCGAGCGTGTGCGCTACCACGCGTTCGATCTCCTGTATCTCGACGGCTATGACTTGCGTCACGCGGCGTATGAGGATCGCAAGCGCCTGCTGCAGCACCTTCTGAGGGACGCGCCAAAGACCTTCATCTATGTCGAGGCACTCGCGGCCGACGGCAACGAGGTCTTCGAGAAAGGGTGCAAGCTGGGGCTGGAAGGCTTGGTCGCCAAGCGGCTAGGCGAACCTTACCGCTCCGGGCGGCAAGAGAGCTGGATCAAGCTCAAGTGCAAGAAGAGCGAGACCTTTCCGATCGTCGCCTTCGTGGAGAAGCTTGGGGCGCGCCCGCGGAAGGTCGCCTCGCTCTACGTGGGCCGGCGCCAGAACGGCAAGCTGCTCTACGCCGGCAAGGTGCGTACCGGCTACACCGAGACGACCGCGCGCGAATTGCGCGAGCGGCTTGATCCGTTG